>JBHPFQ010000009.1:0-19541 GCA_042571625.1 Patescibacteria group bacterium
CTTATTTTTCTAACTCTTTAATTCTTGCTTTTAGCTCTATCATTTCTATCTCTCTACCTACCATAAGTTTATTTAATCTTGATAATTCATCAATACGAACTTCAAGATTTAATGTTTTCTCTGCCACGCCTTTTTCAAGAGATTTAGTATAATCAATTAATTTCCTTTCAATCTCTTTTTTAAGAGTGATATCTTCAATCGCTAATAAAATCTGATCAGTTGAATCCAACCGTCTGGCGTTAAGCAGCATTACTTTTTTCCCAATTTTAGAAAAATTCTTTGAAACCTCAAAATCATTAAAAATCTCTTTTTTGGGCAAAATATTTTCTAATAATCCTCGCAATTTGGGAATATCCCATTCTCCATCTCCTAATTCAAAAATTAATTTATCAACTGTGTCTTTTTTTTCAATATGGAAATTATTATAAAAAGATTTATTAGCACCAATTACATGAAAATTTTTATCAAGAATTAAAAACGGTTCTCTAGCTGTTTCTGAAAAATCTTTAAGATATTGCATGGCTATTTCTTTTTCTTCTTCTAATGTATGTTTACCTTTCTTAGGCATATTTTTTTACTTTTAGCTTATTAATTTTATTAATCTACGACCTTTTATTTTTTTCTAATTTTGTATTTTTAAACATGTTTGCCTTGTTTCTTTAATTTATACAACCACAACATTGTCATTAAAATAATTATCAAAACAATAACAGTCGTCCATAGATTCAAAAGATTAAATAATGACACCCATAAACTTTTCTCTACAGTAAATAAACTAACAGCGCTAGCTTGACTCTTAAAATTATTTGCTATGTCAACCGTTACTGCAAAAATTGAATGTTCGCCAGGAGATAGTTCTACAATATCCTGAGAATGATCAACAATCCAAATTCCTTGTTGATTAGATTTAACACGATAAGCCAATGCTTGATCACTATGAATATATACAACAATTTCCTTGTTCGGAAGAGCAACACCGCTAAATCTAATTATATCTTCAGCAATTCCAAAATCAATATTATTAATTTCGGGAATTGAAGCGCCTGGCAATTCAATTGCTTCTATAATTTCGGCGATCTCCGCTTCTGACGGAATTGAAATCACTGGCACTGTTCCTTCTGGTAATGTCTGTTCTGCAACAGATGGAGCTGCGATTTTATTTAATTCAAAAAATGTTTCCCTGCTAATATTTCCAGCTGTGTCAATGGCTCTAATAACAAAACTATGCAAACCATCTAATAAAGCAGATTCATCTGACAGAATATAGCTCCACGAACCATCACTATTAGCAGTAGTGCTAAAAACATTAAGTCCATCAACAATAATATTAACCAAAGCAAACGGTTCGCTTACGCCAATTATGGCAGGAGTAGCATCAATAATTTCCTCATTCCTTGAAGGACTTAATAAAATTGGCGCGTTGGGCGGGGTAAGATCAACCAACAAAGTAATCGGATTAGAAAATTGGCTTAGATTATTAGAAAAATCAATTGCTCTAACAGTTAAAATATGTTCTCCTTCGCTAAAAACAAAGGACTGAATAAATTTTCCAGCGTTATCAACAGCTGACATTAAACGCCCAACTAGAATTCCTTTATCATACAAATTAATTCTTGAACGCGATTCTGCTAACCCAGAAATAACTATTTGTGTTGAATTAGTCGGAGTTGTTAAAGACGATAAAATAGGCTTAGTAGGCGGAATAGTATCCGGCGCTATAAATCCTCCGCCGCCGCCTGCGGATGGCATAGTCTTAACTGGCGAAGGTTCTGGAGCTGGCTCATAAATATTAATAGATGCAACTGTAGCCTCATTGCCAAAATCGTCAACTGCCCAAATTTTTACATAATAATTATCAGTAATTGATAAACTTGTTATAATCGTAGAAATAGTATTAATATCTGTTAAGCTAGCATCATTATCTTGATCCCATTCACTAGCTGATATGGTCCTACTGTCAACATCATCAGAAACATATCCATGCCATAACTCATAATGATTAAAATTAGCGTCAGTAATTCCACTCGTCCAATTTAATGTTACTGTGGTATTGCTGGAGGCAAACTTATTCAAACTTAATAACCCTAATGGCGAATCTGTATCAATCTCAAAATCAGATGATTCAAAATACGGACTTATATTTCCAAAGCTATCTATTGCTTTTAATCTTATTCTCATATCTTCCTGCTCTTCATTATCAAAATCAACTCCCGCGTCCCATGTTATTATTTTACTTCCAGAAGTAATTCCAGAACCAACATCGCCTATTACTGAATCATCTATTACATCCCACGTAGAACCACTATCATCGGAAATATCAATTTCCACTTCTAAATCATTCCCAGTATTATCTGTTAAATCATAAGTTATATCTATGGTTGTTGTTCCTTCGGCCTGAACTACAGAAACATTACTAATCACAGGAACCGCATAATCTATTAAAAACGCCGATGAATAAGTATAGCTACCATTAACAATCCCATCATTCGCTCGCATACGAATATAAACACTTGAGTCGTAAATATTTCCTACATCTGCTTGAGCGTCCCAAGCAAAAGTATGCGAAACTCCAATTGGGGATGAAGACAACCCAGAAATTCCATCATGATTCAAATCTGTTGTTGAAGCAGTCATTATTGCCTCTTCTCCGCCAAAAATTCCAGTTAAAGAATATTCATAAACAACTAGGTTTGATGGATCACTTTCATTGTCAGATAAATTATAATCAATATAAACCAAACCGCTTGCAATATCCTGCTCCGATGATAAATTCAAAATGTCCGGTGCATCGTTTTCAGTATAGCTGATAGCAATATTATCTATAATAACTTGCTGAGATCCATCACTTTCCAAAAACGCTTTCCACATTATTTTATTATTAACTGCAGAAAAATCGCTAATATTACTATTAACAACGCTAGCAGTATTATAATCAGAAGCACCAGCAGAAGCCCAAGCCAAACCATTCCAATACTGCCATGTTAAACCATCGTCATCAGATAACTGATAGTAAATATCCCCACCATTTTTAGTAGATATTTCTATAAATGAATCCCAGCTAGTAACTGACTCTAGATTCAAAGATGTAGCTGGATTAATAGTCGGATTATCTATGGCATAACTTTCAATTGTTTTAGACCAATTGATAATCACATCATCAAAACCAGATACTGTTGTGCAATCATTGCCTTTTCCTGACTGGCACATATGATAAGCCGCTATTTTCAAATAATAAGTTCCAGCTGTAGGCACTTTTGAACTTATATCTATAGTTGAAACTTCAGCCCAATCAGTAACATCCGAAATATTTCCGCTATCCCAAACTTGAGTAGCCCCATCAATTATCGGATCGCCACTATCCGTATCAACAAAAACATAAAAATGATATGAGGACGGAGCGTTAGTTATAGCGATAGCTTTCCAATCTAAATCTAAAGTCGCCGTATCGGGAGTGTCAACTGTAGTAGTAAATGCCTGATACCAATATCCTGCCGAATCATTAGCTTGCTTACCAATAAGATTAATATCAACATAGCCTCCTGGATTACCGCCAGATGATTGATAATTTGCTATATTTGTTTTCCCAGGAGCATTATCCCAGTCAGGAACTGCTGTCCATCCAATCGCATCAGAATCAAAACCAGAATTTATAGTATTGCCTGATGTTATTCCACTCAAATTTTTTAAACTAGCCACCTCGCCGATTACTTCAATTTTTGCACTATCATAAACATAATTACCAGCCGTATCAAAAGTCCAATCCTGGGTCGCCGCCAGCAATGCTTGCCCACCAAGAAGATAAAACGAAACTAAGGTAATAAATAATAATTTTAATAAGAAAAGCCCTCCTATGCCCCAAAAAGCCATTAAACTTATTTTTCTTTTTGTTTTGTAAATATGTAAAGATGGGAAAATAAAACCTTCTTCCTGCACTTTCAAAGGAGAAACAATTAAATATATTGGGAATGAAATAATTGCAAAAACCAATTCTAAAACAATAATTATAAAAGCATAAAATAATATCTTGAACCAATTTCTTGTCTCCAACATTTTCTGCTTAATTGAAAAAACAAAACTAGAAAATTTTAAAGATAAATTTAATAATTTTACCTTCATATATCTAAATAATTAAAACCGTTAATAATACTCCCAAAAAAATAACAATAGCAATAGAAATATTTATCAAAATATCAATATTCTTCACTACGCTATCTAATAAAGATGTTTGAACTTTGAAATACTGCTCGGCCGAGGCAGGACTTCGAACTTCCGATTTTTCATCATAACCAAAAATAACAATCGAATGATTGCCTTCGCTTAATTTAAAATCATCCTGCGAATGATCTATTTCCCAATTTCCATTTTCATCAACAGGAGAAGTAAAAATTACTGTTTGCCGACCGGACAAAAACATTACTGCTAAAGTTGAGGGTTGCCCTGTCCCATAAAAAATATAATTTTCGCCCTGTCTCTTTTTAACTTCTGTCAACTTTGGTCTCGCCATAGTATCAACTACTCTAGCGGTTTGTATTTTAGTTTCAGCTGCCACTATATTTTTTTCTAAAACATCAACTGGTCTTAAATCAGAAACAGAATATAAGTGCAAAGGGCCAAGAACAGACGGCGTTAATGTTATCAACATTAATTTAATCATCCAAATAACAAAAATAACGCCTACGCCAGTTAAAGTTAAAACGCGGCGCAAGTTATAGTCCGATGTAATTTTATCATACCCGCCTTTTTCTTCTAAAAAAGCTGTAACATTAACTGGCCGAATGCCTAAATATAAAGGCAAGGAAATAACGCCCAGCGATGTTTCTAAAATAATCAACGACAAAATATCACTGACTACTCCAATTCCTACTCCTTTAAGTATTATCTGCTTCTTATTGTAAATACGGTTGGTTAAATATAAAACTAAATTTAACCATTGTTTTTTCATTTTACTATTTTGACTAATTGTTTTATTTTATCTGATAAAAATTCTAAATTTGTACCTGATTTTACAAAATAATCTTTCGCTCCCATTTCTTTGGCTTTTTCAACGTCCTCAGTGTTATCAAGGTTAGACAAAACAATTATTGGGATATGTTTAAGGGCAGGATTTGATTTCAAATTTCTAAGCACTCCAAAACCATCTATTTTTGGCAATAAAATATCTAAAAGAATTACATCTGGCTTTAATCTCTGCGCCATCTTAATAGCTGTATCACCATCTGTGGCTGTTGCGACAGTATACTCATCTCTATGAAAAAGAATATATAAAGCCCTTAATAATACTTCATCATCCTCTACAATTAAAACAATAATTTTTTTCATAAAACTATTATTCAATCCTCTTTTTTACAGAATTAATAATATTTTCAACCCTAGTTTCAGCTTTAAGAAAATATTGTTCAGCGCCTAATGCCTTTATCGATTTAATATCCGAAATGCCATCTAAATTAGACAGCACAAAAACAGGTATTTTCCCTATCTGAGCATCCGCCTTTAATCTTTTTAATACCTCAAAACCGTCTAACCCTGGCAATATCAAATCAAGCAAAATAATATGAGGATTATATTTTTTAGCCGTTTCAATAACTTGCAGACCATCTTTAATATTAAGCGCATCAAATCCCTCTGCCTCAGAACTATTTATCAAAACTTTTGCCAATAAAGCATCATCTTCTATTATTAAAATTCGCTTTTTCTCTTTATCTTTTTTATTTTCAAAAAATGCCATTTTTGTAACAAAATCAAACTATTTTAGTTTCAGCTGCCAAAAATAGATGGTTTTGGAGTGCTTAGAAATTTGAAATCAAACTATTTCCCCCACTATAAAAATTATAGCATATTATTATTTTTTCTCCCAATATTCCTCTGCTTCATTCTCTAATTTTTCCAAACGTGTATAATAATCCGCAAATTCATTAAGATGAGCTAAAGCAATTTTACCTGTCATTATCTCATCATCATTAGTAACATTAGTTTTTAGATCAACTGTCCCATGTTCTAATTCCACGTCCAATCCCATGCGAAATTGATCAACGTCAAAATCCTTCCAATTAACCCCTAATTCTTCTCCAATTCTTTTAGCATCTTCAATACTAAAATGTTTTTTAATTTCCATATTATCTTATTTGTAAAATATTATTAAAATACGACCTTTAAATTCATTATATCACAAAGAAATTAAAATTACCAAGAACCTATTACATAATATTAACAATAAAACTGTTCTATGATAAAATTATATAGTCGAAGTAAATAATAATAAAATTAAATTATATGCCAACAAAATTTATATATACATTATTTTTAGCGCTGCTCATTGCCCTATTCGTTGGATTAGGCATTGATGCTTTTTATCCTGGACCGGTAGCTCCACGATATCCTGTAGAGTTAGATATCGTAAAATCAGGATGTGAAGAAACTTTAGAACAACAAAAAATAAGAAAAGATTATAATCTCGCTAGAGATAAATTCATAGAAGAATCAAAACCATACAATAGAAACGTCTCTATAATTTCATTGATAGCTTCTATTATTATTTTAGTTTTGAGTTTAACACTTCTTTCTAAGATCAGTATGATTGCAGATGGAATCCTTTTGGGTGGAGTTTTTACCGTTATGTATTGCATTATCCGCGGTCTAATGAGCGAAAGCTCTCAATTTAGATTTGTAATTGTAACTATCGGACTTGCAATTGCCCTTGTTCTTGGCTATATAAAATTTATTCGTCCTAAGAATAATCCTCTACAAAATTAATCAATCCAAGAACTAAATAGAATAATTATAATTATCACCTGCCACAAATCCAGTACTCCAGCACATCTGCAAATTATATCCACCAGTAGGACCATCAAGATTAATAACTTCTCCAGATAAATATAAATTATCTATTATTTTTGATTTCATTGTTTTTGCATCAATCTCTTTCAAATCAACACCGCCAGTAGTCACGATTGATTTATTAAATCCATCTAATCTTTTAACTTCTAATTCAAATCCTTTTAATAGATGCAATAATTTTCTTCTTTCGTCTCTAGTAATAAAATTAACTCTTTTGTTAGGATCAATTTCTGACAATTTTATCATTACTGGAATTAATTTTTTAGGTAATAATAAATTAAGACTATTTTTAAAAAGCCTGTTTGACTGCTCTCTAAAATCCCTTTGGATCCTAACGTCCAAAGTATCAAATTGTAATGCCGGCTTAAAATCTATTCTAATATTAACTTTACCATTTTTAAGTAATTCTCCTATATTCTTACTCATGTCTAAAATAATAGGTCCGCTTAAACCAACTCTAGTAAATATAGCTTCTCCAAATTTAGAATCTTTTTTCTTATCATCCTGATAAACTACTATTTCTACATTTTTTAAACTTAATCCTTCCAAATCTTTAACAATTCTTTCCTTAATTAGTAATGGAACTAATGCTGGACGAGGTTTAATAATAGTATGCCCTAAATCATTAAGCCATTTATATCCGTCTCCGGACGATCCAGATATTGAATAAGATTTTCCACCTACAGCTATTAAATATTTTTTTGCTGCTAATTTCTTTCCATTTCTTAAAATTACTTTTTTAATATTATTACCTTTAAATAGGATATCTCTAACTTCAGCATTTAATTTAACTTCAACTTTATTTTCTTTCAAATAATTAATTAATGCATTTAACACATCTTCTGCTTTATCACTTTTTGGAAAAACTCTATTCCCTCTTTCTGTTTTCAGGGTTACACCTATTGATTCAAAAAATTTAATTGTTTCTTGAACGCCAAATCTGCTTAAAAGCGAAAATAGAAAATTCCCCTGCTTGCCAAATTTTTCTACAAATTTCTTGCTATCAAATTCCTCATTAGTAATATTGCATCTTCCCTTGCCAGTAATTAATAATTTTACTCCTAATTTATTATTCTTTTCTAATAATAAAACATGAGCTCCTTTTTCAGCAGCTCTACCAGCGGCAATCATTCCAGATGCGCCACCGCCAATTACTAATAAATCATATTCCATAATTTTATCTTCTTCTACGACGACTATTGTTGCGATATCTCCTAAAAGATCCCTGATTTCTTTTTCTAGGGAATTTTTCTTCATTATTATATGATTTTTTTCTTTCAGGAGGAAGTATAGGCAATGATAATATTGGCAATGATTTACGAATTAATCGTTCAATTTTTTTAATATCTGATCTTTCAGATGAAGTAACAAAAGAAATCGCCTTGCCATAACAATTTACTCTTCCTGTTCTTCCAATACGATGAACATAATCTTCTGAAGAACTTGGAAAATCAAAATTAATAACTAATGATATATCTTTAACATCAATACCGCGAGAAGCAATATCTGTTGCAACCAAGACACGAAATCTTCCATTAACAAATCCATCAAGAGCGGTTTTTCTTTGCGATTGAGAACGATTAGAATGAATTTCAGTTGCTGTATAATTCATATTACGAATATCGCTAGCAATACGCTTAGCTCCATATTTAGTTCGTGAAAAAATCAATATCTTGTCTTTATGATATTTTTGCAATATAGAATCAAGCAAACGCATTTTATTATTTTTAGGAACAATAAAAACTTCTTGCTCTATATTTTCTGATAATGTTCCTTGAGGAGCAATCTCAATTCTAATAGGCATTTTCATAAACATAGCAGCCAAAGATGAAATAGTTTTTGGCATAGTTGCGGAAAACAACATTGTTTGCCGTTCCTTAGGCGCAAATTCCAAAATCTTTTTAATTTGTGGTAAAAATCCAATATCAAGCATCCTATCAGCTTCATCAAGAACAATAACATCTACTTGATTAAGGTTATAAGCCCTCTGATTTATTAAATCAACTAATCTCCCAGGAGTAGCAACAACAATATGAGGATTCCTTTTTAATGAACTTATTTGTGCATATCGAGAGGCTCCTCCAATAACTATTGCGCAATAGAATCTTAAAGGAGAACTAATTTTTCTAATTACTTGTTCTATCTGAAAAGCAAGCTCTCGAGTAGGAACTAAAATCAATCCTTGCCCATTACTTTTAATAATACGCTGAATCATTGGAATTATAAAAGCCAAAGTTTTCCCAGTTCCAGTCTGAGCAATACCAACAATATCTTTTCCATATAAAGCATCTGGAATAACCTGATGCTGAATAGGCGTAGGAACCAAAAAATTTTGCTTCTTAAGTATTTCAAGAAGTTTATCTCTTATACCCAAATCGCTAAAATGCCTGATACACGATTTTGATTGTTTCATAAAAAAAATTACGACCCAATATCCTTTGGAGTCGCAATAACGCAAAAAGAATTAAGTCTATTAGAATAATCTACTTAATTTACAATATAACAAAAAGATTATGTTTTGTCAACTTAAATATGTATATAAATTAATTCAAATACCAGATAAAATAATTAAGCAAACTAGCAAAACTCACCCATGCAAGATAAGGAAGTAATAAATAAAAAGCTAATTTATGAATTCTATAAAACTTAAATAATAAAACAATAATAAATAGCCAAATAATTATTATATTAATCAATGCTAATCCCGGACTTTGCAATCCAAAGAATATAATTGACCAAATGGCATTGAAAAATAAATGTATCCAAAAAAGAATCATCACGCCATTCGCTTCTTTGTTTTCAACCGCCTTCTGCCAAATAAGATAAATACTAATACCCATTAAAATATAAAGAGTAATCCAAACCGGACCAAAAATCCAATTCGGCGGACTAAAGCTCGGCTTTTGTAAACTTGCATACCAAACAGGTATTGCTGAAACAGTAAAAAACGAACCGATTAAGCCGGCAAGTTGCGGCAAAGCAAGAGAAATTATAATACGTTTGTAATTCATATTTTCTTTTTCGGCACCCAATCTTTAATTAAAATGCCTTTGCCGTATTTTTTAACAACCACTTTTTGATTATCCCTCCATTTTAATTTACGAACAATCTCAATTGGCAAAGTTAAAGATATACTTGCGCTTCCCCCACTTTTTCCAAGTTTCCTTATATGCCTATTTTCTATTTTTTTAGCCATGGTTATATATTAACATATTTATTATCAACAACCAAAAAAAACCGAGATACCTCGGTTTTTTTGTTTATATATTCTATATTAATTCTGAAATATATAGTAAAATAATATAATAAAGGTCGAATTTATTATTCAAACAATTAAAAAATATGAAAAAGATAATTTTAATCATAACAACGATAGCTGTATTAGCAATTGCTGGAGTTGTTATTGCTAAAGGGACAAATAAAAGTCCAGCAACTGTTATGCCTTCCGGACAAACAGTTATAGTTCCGGATCAAGCAATTAACAATTCACGGGCATTGGAAAGGATTGTTATTATTCATCGTAAGAAAGGCTTTGAAAAGTCAGCTACGAATTGCGGGAACGGAATATGCGAAAAAGGCGAAAATGCAAAAAAGTGTCCGGCAGACTGTGGAAGCGAAGATATAGAGACAAATGTTAAGTGCTATAGCACCATATTAAAAGGAGCTAAGCTAAAATCATCAAAGGACTTGTTTGCGCATTCTAGTTTGGATGCTTCAACGATTCTTGCTTCTTTGTCAGAATGGGATAATAAAACTTCAGTTTCTCTTTTCGACAAATATATTGTTGATGATACTGCTAATAGAGATACGGAAACACCCGATGGAAGAAATGAACTTTCATTTGGCGATTATCCAGAGCCAGGAGTAATTGCAATTGCTACTATTTGGGGATATTTTTCTGTTCCGCCTCCAATGAGAGAAATAACAGAATTTGATATTATGTTTGATAATGTTGATTTTGAATGGGGAGATGCAGAAATTGACTCGAGCTTAATGGATTTGCAAAATATTGCTACTCATGAAATTGGGCATGGCATAGGATTAGACGATATGTATGACGAAGCTTGCAATGAAGTGACAATGTATGGCTATTCTACCGAAGGCGAAATTAAAAAGAGAACTATTGAGCAACAGGACATTGTTGGTATGCAGTTGCTTTACGGAATGTAGGAATGTAAAAAATATTAAAAACCTCCGAAATATTTCGGAGGTTTTTAATTTTGCTCCTTATTTAAATGAGGCGCCAGCACACCTCCAATTCACCTCTGCTGTTTTTGTTTCTTCATTTACAACACAAGCCGGATTGCAACCATCTTTTTCAAGCTCTGGTATTCTCTCTAAATCAATCCACCAAGTTTTAGAATTTTCATTATAAAAATAATCGTCGGTTAAAACACCCGCCATTGAACATTCCTTGCTGTTGATAGCAATTGCGTGTATTTCTTCATTAAAAATGAGTGGCATATTTTCTTTTATATCTTCATACCAATCTTTATCAAAACCAATACTTTCACAGAATTCTTCTGATTGGCAACTGATAGAACTACATTCTATGCAAGGCGGGCAAATCACGCATTTTTCCGGACATTTTTCTAAATCATAATCTTCGCAAACTACTTCACCACAAGATTCTGTTGGTATTAGCGCGCTTGGAACTCCATGACTTACCCATTCTCCTTTCTCTTTATCGCAAATCCAAGTATCTTCAGGACCGCCAATAACAAATCTCAAAGCAAACCAACTAACAACGATTATTAAAATAATTAAAAATACTTTTTTCATGAATTTATTTTTTGAAAATAATCTTTAAAAACTTTTAATTCTTTTGAGTAATACAAAACACCTATAACTATTAACATTGTTATCATCAACCCAACATTAGCCAACATTTGATTTTCCACAATCACAAAATAAGAAAAAGCTGCTGCTGAATTATTAAAAGTAACATGAGTAACGGATGTCACAAAAATGTTTTCAGTTTTAACATACACATAAGCCAAAAAAGCAAACGTACAAATAGATCCCACTCCCAAGACAACAAAATTTATTATATATTGCAAAGCAGTAAAATTATTTACTTGAGGCAAAATAAGAGCAAGCGGCCAATGCCAGGAATACCAAATAAGCCCGCCAACAATAAATGCTACCCAAGGTTTAATTTTATACAACAATGGGAACATAAACCCGCGCCAACCAAACTCTTCGCCAAAACCAGTAATAAGCCCGGGTAAAATATTAAATATAGTTAGTCCGCCAATAAAATATAAAAATAGCATAATCTGAGGAGTAAGTCCTGCTGGTAAATCATTGATATTCTGCCCTGTTATAGCCATTTGGTACGAAAGACGGGATAAAAATATTTCTCCTGAAAAATTCCAGCTTATTGATCCAAGAAAAGTAAAAATAATGTAAGATAATACCGTTATGCCTAAAGCAATAGCCCAAAATTTAATATACTGTTTAAGTTTGCCAAACTTTAAGTTTGCGTCTTTAAACTTATTTTCATAAAAAAACAGCCGCGTAATAACAGCCGATATTGCGGGTATAAACATATAAATTCCGGCAAGATAATTTCCCATCTCTCCCAAAAACTTCATTGCAACAACAAACCCGCCGCTTAAAATTGCAACGAATATTAAATATGCTATAAGGGCCTTGTGCTTCATATATCTACTTTTCCTGAGATCTCAAAAATTTTCTACGAATAAAAAATGCCATAATACAAAAGAAAGCCGCAACCGCGTTTATAATCGCTCCAACAATATCGTTTTTAAAATAAAAACGAACTGCCGAAAACAAAAATATCAACCCAGGAATTAAATATACAACTGATGAATTTAAAAATTTCTTCATTATTTTGAAGCAATTAAAAAGACTACAATACCCAGAATAGCAAAAAATATTCCAGCAATCACAAGTGGCATTCTTTTCTTCTTTTCTTCGGAAGTTAACTGCCACCAGGGTTTCTGTTTTATAGATACCCATGTTATGATAACAATTCCTATACCAATGACTAAATATCTTATAAAATCCATAAATTTATTTTAAAAGTCTAAAATTAGATGTGGCTATTAATCCTATACCAACAATGCCTATGCTTGTAGCAATACCTGAATTATTCTCGCTAAAAATATTACCATGGTAAATTATACATACGCCAATCAAAGTCGTGGTTAATCCTAATATAAATATTATTATAGATATTATTCTTGGCTTGTTCATATGTTTATTATAACAATTAAAATTTTAACTATCAATATCCATGTCTAGAAAAGTAAATCTTTGGTTTATGAATCAGATTTGACAGAATAATTTTAAAAGTTTGTTAAAATTTTTTATCGTGTAGGCAAACCAAAAAAACCGAGATATCTCGGTTTTTTTACGTTGCTCCCCTTATCGGACGCGTTCAGAACCATTGATTGGGATGGGGTTAGGGAGAGTTTGGGTGTTTTGAGGAAGAAGTTTAACGTTGTGCGGTTGGATTTTTGTGTTTAGAGAATCAAAACACAAAACCTTTTAAATTTTTCTTAGTAATAATTTTATTATCAAAATCTATATTCGGTAATTTTTTGCGGTCAGTTGTCTTCCATTTAAATTCAAAACCGAATAAATTACTGCCTTTTTCTTCAATTAAGTCAATTTCTTGTCCTTCATAAGTTCTCCAAAAATATTGTTCTGCGTCTATTTTATGATATTTTCTATATTTCATTCTTTCTGTAATCATAAAATTTTCCCAAAGAAAACCTATATCATTTCTGTTTTCCATAAAATTAAAATTATTTATAAGAACATTTCTAATTCCAACATCGTAAAAATAAATTTTGCGCAGTTTTGATATTTCTTTTCTCTTATTTTTCGTAAACGGACTTAAGCGAAAAATAATAAAACTTTTTTCTAAAAGATCTACATATCGTTCAACTGTATTTTTGCTAATGCCAATCAGATTAGAAAGTTCATTATATGAGACTTCCGAGCCTATTTGTAAGGCCAACGCCTTTAAAAGTTTATGTAAAATATCAGGATTTTTAATTTGCTGAAAAGCTAGTATATCTTTATATATGTAACTTGAAGCAAGTTCTTTTAAAATTTCTTTTTTATCTTCGAATGTGTTTTGAGAAACAACTTCAGGATAAGAACCAAATACAAGCAAAGATTCTATTTCTTTTAATAGTTTTGAATAGTTATTGCTGGAATAAATTTCTTCCAAGCTTAAAGAAAATAAATTATAGACAAATTTTCTTCCAGTTAATGGTTCTTGAGTATTATCAAGTAAATTAATACTTGAAGAGCCAGTAACGATAATTTGATTTTTTTTAGAATAATAATCAATTAGCAATTTAAGAGTTTCTCCAATATTCTGTGTTTTTTGAGCTTCGTCAATAATGATTAATTTAGCATCGCCGATTAGTTGTTTTAGAAATTCTAAATTTTTATTAGATAACTGGTCTCTATCATCAATATCATCGCAATTAAAAAATTTAACCTCATTTTTTGCAAAATTATTAGATAGACTTTTTACTAATGTAGTTTTTCCTGTTTGTCTGGCTCCAGCAATAATGATTATTTTTCCCTTAAAGAATTTTGATTTAATGTTTTTTTCTAATATTCTTTGAAACATAATTTTGTCATCTTACTGACAATTTTATACTAAATTTTGGGATTGTCAATACAAAACTGTGGATAATTTAAGGATTTAAATTGAAAAGAGATTAAGGAAAGTTTGGGTGTTTTTCAAGAAAAATTTAATTTTGTATCCTAAATTTACTTTTGTAAATCTCTTCTAGCATTTTTAATGATGCTTGAACTGAAGGATTTTCAGTGTTTTTTAGTATTAACTGTTTTCCAAATTTATTTAACAAAGAACCTAAAAATTCATCGCCCCAAGAAGGCGTGAAAGTTATTACACCTTCAAAGTCAACTATAATATCTTCATTTTCTTTAACGTCTTTTAATAATGGATTAAAAGCGGCAAAAGATTCTTTGCCAAATTGTCGACTATTAAGCGTTGTTCCAAATTTTTTAAGATAGATAATCATTTTATATTAAAATTTAATTAAAGCTAAACATCCTTGTATATGAATGTTTGATTTTTTAATTTCTAAATCGGAATTATTTTTCTTAATTTTAAGTTGTGCATTTCCTGTCTGAAAAAATAAACTTATCTCATTATTTGCAATAACATTTCTTACAAACTTTAATCCATTCCCGCGATATTCAGGAGCTCGACCAGAGATTATTTCAGTAAAAGCAACTTTTAGAGCATCTTGATCATTTGATAATTTAGGTCTAATTTTTTTTAATGTTGTTAATATTCCTTGGCCCCTATCAGCTAAAATAACTTCTCCTTTATTTAAATCATATGCAAAAAATATACCTGGCATATCAAGCCAATTGCCTAAATTATGATCAAAAGAATTATTTCCAATCTCTCCAGTAATAGCGGATATCAAAGGAAATATTTTGTTCAATTTCTTTATTCCGCCTAAATCTCTTTCCAATCTTGATAATCTTGCTTGAAAAATAGAAATATCTTGACAATAGAAAGCAGATGGCAAATCTTCTTCTGACTTATTGGAGGTCCATTTTTTTGCCAATCTAAATAAATTCTTTAAATTGCTTTGTATGAATTTTTCTATATCATTCTTTCTGTAATATCTATTAGTTGTTTTTTTCTTGCGAATAGAACGCAATTTTCCAGAATCATCCCATCGACGCAAGGTTTGAATAGATACTCCTATTATTTCAGCAGTTTGACTAATTGTTAATAGTTCTGATTCCATATTATTCATTGTATAATCTATACAAAATCTTGTCAAATCTATACATTTTGACTTATCCACAGAACCATTGATTGGGATGGGGTTAGGGAGAGTTTGGGTGTTTTAAGAGAGAAGATTGGTATCAAACAGCAAGGAATCAAAATCATCATATAATTCATAAATTATTTGGATAATTTTTTTATTCTTTTCCATTTTCTCTATATTAAAGTTTAGCTTTTTTGCAATATCTTTTGAAAAACCCAAATCTATTAAAAGAATTTCTCTAATATTATTATCTGGATATTGAGAAAAATATCCTTGTAACGTTTTATGCCATTTTTTAATATCTTTTTCAGATATTCCAAAAGAAAGTTCATCTTTTAATATTTCTTTTAAGAAATTGATAAATTCATTCCAATTATTGATTTTATTATAAAGAACATTATCTTCTAATAGTTTTAAAGATTCTGTTATATATTCTGATTCTGGGAATAAAGAATAGATATTTTTGGAGTTAATAAATCTTTCACGAACCATATCTGTTAATGAATGGAATTTTAGACCAGCTAAAAAAGAATTTTTTTCTTTTTTAATATCATCCAAAGTAAGATTATTAAAATGGGTTTTACTTCTTTCTATAACTTTAAGATATCTAATATCTGGCAGACAAACACCAATAAAAAAATCTTTCTTTATTTTATTTTTAAAATATTGATTGAAAATTTTATCTGTTAAAACTATATGTGTTATTGGAGCCGCCATATACCAATATTGTAATAGATAAAAGCCCTCTTATCAATATTATTTTGATTAAGAGGGCTAAATATATTAATTTGGATTACTTCATATCTCTAAGTTCATCTAAAACCCATTGTCTAGCTTCACGAATTCCTTCATATCCGTCATTCTTAAATATATTTGAACTATCGTGATGATCAATATTATCATGGCAAGAAATTTTCGAATCACATGTTACATTTAATGCCTTTTGGATAATCTCTTGAATCTCATCTGAAGGCACCCAACCCTTAGAAAATCGCTCTCTTAATAAATAATCTACATTGGAATAACTTTTTCTTAAAAATCTCAAGGCAGTAATCAACCCTTTTTTATCTCTATTTATCCCTCTATGATAAGCTCTTAAAAAATCGTAAACCACATGCGGTTCGCATTGTGGTCTCGGCTCGCCCTGTAATTTCCCAATAAATGCTACAATCTCTGTATGGCCTAAAATAACATTATAAAGAACACGATGCATTCCGTCTAGAACTTTTTTCTTTCCATCTTTACAACGAACTAATATTGGCAAATTCGTACTTTGAGAATGAACATCTTTAAATATTGATTTTGTTTTAATATTTTTTGACAATAATTCGCGTAATCTTTTGGGCGAACGTCCGCATCGGTCAATAATAATCTTATTCCATTTAGGACAAGTCCCTGTTAAAAACAAATCATCAATATTAAGTATTTCTTTTGTCCATTTAACATTTGGATCCAAAATATAATCTGCTATCCAATTCATACTAATGCTTGATGCGGTTAATAACTGTTCTTCTATGCTTTGAGCTTTTTCTGCTTTTTCTTTTAAGTGTGCTACCAATTTTATCAAATATTCTTTATCTGGGAATGAAGTCTTAATTTCTTGCTTTTTCATATTTTTTTTCCTTATAAAAAGATTAAGATTTATAAAATTATCAAAAAACAACCAACTAAAAACAGAATAACATTATAATATTATTCTGTCAATGTCGAGCTCCCCCTATTGAACGCATTCAGAACAATTGATTGGGATAGGGTTAGGGAGAGGTTGGATGTTTTGAGGGAGGAGTTTGGTGTTGAGAGATTGGAGTTTTAGATAAAAAAAGACCATTTAACATTTTATAGCTAAATGGTCTTAATAAAAATTATAAATTTAACGAATAGATTTTTTCTTTGCCATTTTGATTTGATGAATTTTTTGTATATAATTACGAATTTTTTTATACATTTTACATCGATGAGACATTATTTTCATTGATAGTTTTTTTCTTTGATTGTCAAATTCATCTTCTGATTCGGGAAAACGATATCCATATACTACAAGATTATGAGCAATATCGTTTAATTTTACATATAAAGAGTCTATCATAAATCCTGTTAATCTGGATATTTCCATACAAAGCAATAATTTATCGATTGTAATATTCTTATTAAATATATATTCCCTAACGGCTTTTAATCCTTCTGCAGCAGTATTTCCTATTGGCAAAAGATAAATCTGTATTAGATCCTTTCCAGATTCTTTATAATTATAAATTTCTTCTATAATCCTTCTATTAGCTTCTGCTTCTGTTAAGTATGGGTAATCGGGATTTGTAGCTCCTCCAATAAGAATAATCAATTCAATTTTCTCTTTTATCGCCCGTTCAAAAGAACATCTAATATAATGATGATGTTCTTTAATCTCATTAGCTAGAACATCATAGCCTGAAAAAACAGCAACATTTAAGGTTCTCATCTTTTTCTCCTTTTTAAAAATTATTAAATTCGTTCATAAAAATACTAAGAAATAAATTCATTGCTTCCCATTCTAATTCGCCAGCTGTTTTTTCTTCTCTGCTATCAGGCAGATATTTCCCCAAACCAAAAATCATAAACCAGAAAAACATTATCAATTGTCTAAATTTATTCTTATAGACAGCATTAGCAATACGAGAACATTCTATTATTTGAAAGAGTAATATTCCAATTCCTTCGTTTGTTGAATTATATTCTCCACATTCACCACAAACGAAATACGCTGATTTTGATAAAGGATTAAAAAATGTGTCAAAACGATATTTCTGGTATTTTGGACAATAATGAAAAGCCATAACAAAATCTTTAACTGGATCCTGAATCCAGTTTTTATATGGTCTTCTTAAAAAAACTATTCCTAATTTAACCAACCATTTTTCCCAAAATCTTACTTTCATAGTTTCTCCTTCTGAAAAGAATAAAATTTATTAATTAAATTGTTAAACTACAATAAAAATAGCATACTTATAATATGCTATTCTGTCAATAACGAGCTCCCCCCTGTCGGACGCATTCAGAACCATTGATTGGGATGGGGTTAGGGAGAGGTTGAGTGTTTTAAGAGAGGAGTTTGGTGTTCTGGGATTGGGGGTTTAAAGAGAAAAAGCCGTTGGACGAACCATACGGCTTTTATTATTGTTTTATATTGAAGGATTTTTTACAAATTCATCAATAAACCATTCAGGAATAAGCAAATCGCCACAATAAACATTTCCTTCTTTCGTTCCTACCATACTGTTGCTTGATCCTTGTCTTATAAGATGAACAATTGTTCTTATAAGCATTCTTAATAACTTGTTAAAACTGTTTTCTGTTATTATTTTTAAGCTATCAGCATCTGTTTTTAATCTATCAGCGTTGAACCAAAATAATTCATTAGCGTAAATTGAAAAATCTCCAATAAATCGTTGATCAATCGATATAAAATTAATATTTTCCGCTGTAAATATAAATGAAATAGATAGTAAAAGCGCGCCTATATCTTTATTTGCGCCTAATTTATTTTTACTGTCTTTACTTAATACACCTATAAGATAGTCTAAAAATTTCTTTTCTTTATCTGTATCAATCATTTCTTTCTCCCTTTTAATTTATAAAATTGTTTAAACAACTAACTAAAGACAGAATAACATTATAATATTATTCTGTCAATGTCGAGCTCCCCCTATCGGACGCATTCAGAACCATTGATTGGGAGGGGGTTAAGGAGAGGTTTGGTGTTTTTCGAGAAAAATTCGACATTAGAATATTAAGAGGTTTTAAAAAAGCCAATGGATAAACCATCGACTTTTTTGTGTTTGTGTTTGTGTTTTTTATATTTTAACCATAGCCCTAATAACCGCAGGTTTCATCACATCAGGACAGCTTTGATATAAGGATTTTGCTTCT
>JBHPFQ010000010.1:0-19514 GCA_042571625.1 Patescibacteria group bacterium
TTCTGATACAGAAAATAAAATTCAAGCCGCTCGCAGATTTTACAATGGAAATGTTAGGGACTTTAATATTAAAATGGAGAAATTTCCTAACAATATGATCGCTGGAATGCTTGGATTTAAAAAAGCCGAGTTTTTCGAGATTAACGAGGCAGAACGAGGACCAGTGAATGTTAA
Source organism: Patescibacteria group bacterium (assembly GCA_042571625.1). Lineage (GTDB taxonomy): Bacteria > Patescibacteriota > Minisyncoccia > Portnoybacterales > UBA2143 > JBHPFQ01. The sequence continues at coordinate 175 of JBHPFQ010000010.1, forward strand.
ATTCTAATGGCGACCTTATATACTCAAAAAGATTCAAATATACGCAAGACGTGGCTATTAGTTAGTTTATTTTTAATATTTATAATCGGGCTGGGCTGGGTTTTTAGTTACCAATTCAACAGCCCGATTATTTTGATTATTGCTGTTATTTTAAGCTCGGTAATGAGTTTTGTTTCTTATTGGTATTCAGATAAAATTGTTTTGAAAATGAGTAATGCCAAAGAAGTTAAGCATTCAGAAAATCCAGAGCTTTATCGTATAGTTGAGAATCTTTGTATTACTGCAGGTCTTCCTTTGCCTAAAATTTATATTATAAATGAAATGTCGCCAAATGCATTCGCTACTGGCAGAAATCCAGAGCACGCTGTTATAGCTATAACAACAGGACTTTTATCAATGCTTGAACGTTCTGAATTAGAAGGCGTGATTGCTCATGAATTAAGTCATATTGGGAACAGGGATATGCTTTTACAAACAATGGTTGTAATTTTAGTTGGACTTGTTGCTTTACTTTCGGATATGTTTTTAAGATGGACTTTTTGGGGGAGACGTGGAAGCCGAGATAGCGAAGGCGGAGGCAATTTGCAAATGATCATGCTTGTTATTGGAATTGTTTTGGCAATATTTTCGCCGATAATTGCCGCTTTAATACAATTGGCAATTTCAAGGAAAAGGGAATTTTTAGCTGATGCTAGCGGAGCATTGCTAACAAGATATCCAGAAGGATTAGCTAGCGCTTTGGAAAAAATATCTCGAGATACTACGCCTTTGCGCGCCGCTAACAAAGCCACAGCTCATTTATATATTTCTAATCCTTTAAAGGGTAAGAAAAAAAGCAAATTATTTCTGACTCATCCTCCAGTTGAAGAACGTATAATGGCGTTAAGAGGAATGAGGGTGTAGAGAATATATTTGGAGAGATCGCATAGAGGCCGAGTGCGCCGCCTTGGAAAGGCGGTATACCGCAAGGTATCCAGGGTTCGAATCCCTGTCTCTCCGCCAATTTACACGCCTAAGTTATAGCGTGATAAAGTCCATCAGTATCCGCGCGAAATCTGGATACGTAAGTACTTATTATTTCATTAAAATAACAAAGCAATGGAGGTAGCCAAAAATAACGTAAAAAAAGATAGATTTTTCCGATAAATTTAAGGGTTACCCTTCGCAAAGGGTAATTCCCTTGAATTTTGCGGTTTAAAATCTATCTTTTTTAATTAAATAATGATTTATTATGACTAAAAAAATCACCACAAAAGATGAATTGACAGAGTTTTTACTTTATACTTTGCCTAATGGCGATATCAAAGTAGAGGCGTTTTTGCATAATGAAAATATTTGGCTTACACAAAAGAGAATAGCTGAACTTTTTGGAAAAGGAAGGAGTACAATAACAGAACATTTACAGAATATTTTTAACGAGGGTGAATTACAAGAAAATTTAGTTAGTCGGGATTTCCGACATACCACTAAACATGGCGCAATTGAGGGAAAAAATCAGACAGGAAGTGTTAAGTTTTATAATTTAGATGCTATTTTATCTGTTGGTTATCGTGTAAATTCTGCGAGAGCTACGCAATTTCGTATTTGGGCAAGCAAAATTTTGAAAGAATATATTATCAAAGGTTTTGCAATGGATGATATGCGATTGAAAAATGGTAGATATTTTGGTAAAGATTATTTTCAAGAACTTTTAGAGCGTGTTCGTTCCATTCGCGCAAGCGAACGAAGAATTTATTTACAAATTACAGATATTTTTTCAGAATGTAGTATTGATTATGATAGAAACTCTCAAATTGCTAAAGACTTTTTTGCAACAGTACAAAACAAATTCCATTTTGCGATTACGGGACAAACTGCCGCTGAAATTATTTACAAAAAAGCTGACTCCAAAAAAGAAAAAATGGGGCTTTTATCTTGGAAAAACTCGCCAAAGGGCAGGATTTTAAAATCAGACGCTGCGATTGCAAAAAATTATTTAGAGGAAATAGAAATTAAAAAACTTGAAAGAACTGTTTCTAGTTATTTTGATTATATAGAAAGAATGATTGAAACTCGCAGAACTTTTACGATGAAAAAGTTGGCGGAATCAATAAATGAATTTTTGCAGTTTAATAAATATGAAATTTTGGATGGGAAAGGACAGATTTCTCATAAACAAGCTGAACAAAAAGCATTTGCTGAATATGATAAGTTTAACAAAACTCAAAAAATTGATTCTGATTTTGAAAAACAAATCAAAAAACTTAATCCTAAAAAATAATCATGCTTGATCAAGCCACAAAAAAAGATAGATTTTTCCGATAAATTTAAGGGTTACCCTTCGCAAAGGGTAATTCCCTTGAATTTTGCGGTTTAAAATCTATCTTTTTAATTAAATAATGATTTATTAGGATTGAAAAAATCTGTGATTTTTGGTATAGTAATGAGAATATGTCTAATTCTAAAGAAGCAAAAGCACGAATAAAAATAAACAAACTGCTTGAACAGGCTGGCTGGAGATTTTTTGATAATGAAAAAGGACAAGCAAATATTTCGCTTGAACCAAATGTAAAACTTACGCAAAAGGACATTGACGCTTTTGGCGAAGATTTTGAATCTACAAAAAACGGTTTTATTGATTTTTTATTGCTTGATGAAAAAGGTTTCTCACTCGTTATTTTGGAAGCCAAAAAAGAGGATAAAAATCCGTTAGACGGAAAAGAACAAGCGAGAAAATACGCTCACACTGAAAATGCTCGTTTCGTTATTCTCTCAAACGGCAATCTTCACTATTTTTGGGATTTGGAACGGGGCGATCCTGAAATTATCACGGAATTTCCAACACAAGAATCTTTGGAGCATAGACAAGATTTTAAACCCGACAATCAGCGTTTAGCAGATGAGGAAGTCAAAGAAGATTATATTGCGTTTACTCAAAATCCAAATTTCAAAGATGATCCTCGCTATCTCAATAAAGAAACACGCGAACAATATCTTTGGGATGAAAATTTGCGAATTTTGCGCCCTTATCAGCTCAAAGCAGTTCACGCTTTGCAAAAATCCGCCGAAGCTGGAAATGATCGTTTTCTTTTTGAAATGGCAACAGGCACGGGAAAAACACTTATTTCTGTCGCAATCATCAAACTATTTTTAAGAACAGGAAACGCAAAAAGAATTTTGTTTTTGGTTGATCGTTTGGAATTGGAAGATCAAGCACATAAAAACTTTGTCCGATATTTGAGCAATGATTTTTCCTCTGTTATTTATAAGCAAAATCGTGATGATTGGAAAAAGGCGGAAGTGGTTATTACAACCGTTCAAAGTCTTTCATCACAAGACAAATACAAAAAACTATTTTCACCAACAGATTTTGATTTAGTTATTGCCGATGAATCACATCGAGCAATCGGCGGAAACTCGCGCGCCGTTTTTGAATATTTTATCGGCTATAAATTGGGATTGACCGCAACGCCGAAAGACTATTTGAAAAATGTTGATCCGCAAAAGTTATCGCAAAAAGACCCGCGAGCTTGGGAAAGACGGCAATTGCTTGATACTTACACGACTTTTGGCTGTAAAAATGGCGAGCCGACTTTCCGTTTTAGTTTGCTTGACGGCGTAAAAGAAGGATTTTTGATCAATCCCATTGTTTCAGACGCACGAACCGATATCACCACTGAATTACTTTCAGAAAAAGGCTATGCCGTAATGGTTGAAGATGAAGAAGGTGGAGAGAGTGAAGAAACATTTTTCCAAAAAGATTTTGAAAAGAAATTCTTTTCCGAAAAAACCAATCGTGTTTTTTGCCAGACATTTATTGAAAATGCTTTCAAAGACCCGATAAGCAGTGAAATCGGCAAAAGCATTATATTTTGCGTGAGCCAAAAACACGCTTCCAAAATTACTCAAACACTTAATCAAATGGCGAGCCAGTTTTGGCCCGACAAATACAATTCTGACTTTGCCGTGCAAATAACTTCAAACATTGCCGATAGCCAGCAATTCACGATCAATTTTGCGAATAATACTTTAAATGGGCATACCAAGTTTTTAGATAATTACAAAACTGGTAAAACGAGAATTTGCGTAACTGTCGGAATGATGACGACGGGTTATGACTGCCAAGATATTTTGAATCTTGCGCTTATGCGCCCCGTCTTTTCGCCGACTGACTTTATCCAAATCAAAGGACGAGGAACAAGAAAATTCACTTTTGAATATACCGACGAATACGGCGAAAAGCACAAAGCAACAAAAGATCATTTCAAATTCTTCGACTTCTTCGCTAACTGCGAATATTTTGAAGAAAAATTTGATTATGATGAAGTTTTGCAATTGCCGATCAAGCAAAAAGGAACTGGTGGAGAAGGACCCGTTGGCGTTGATATTGATGAAATAGAAGTATTTAATCCCGACAAGGTAAAGTCTCTCACCGAAACACCTGTTGGAATAGAGGGAATGAAAGTTGATCGCAAACTTTTTGAGAAAGCTCGCGAAGAATTACAAAATGACCCCGAAGTAAAGTCTGCCGTTGAAAGCGAGCAGTGGGATAAAGCGGTGCAAATAATGAGGGATAAATACGAAGATAAACCGCAATTATTTTTGAATCTCGAAAAAATCCGCAATAGTGAAAATCTTGATCGCCGAATCTCTTGGCGTGAATTTTTGGAACGAGCTTTCGGCTTGATTGATGTTTTCAAATCCAAAGACGAGAAGTTGGAAGAAGAATGCGAAAAGTTTATTTCAATCTACAAGCCTGAAAGCAAATATGTTCCGCATATCAAAAATTATCTGAAAGCGTATGTTACGAGCGAATATTTTAGAAATGAAATAAACAATCAACGCTTTCCGAGAGAATTTGCTGGATTTACCATGGCAGAATTTAAGCAATTGAATGGATTTCGCGAGACTGTTCCGACATATGTCAAAGATTATGTTCCCGTTAATGTATATATGAGGTAACCAAAAATATTATGCTTGATCAAGCTACAAAAAGAAAACTAGACTCTGCCCGACAAATTCTTGTCGGTAAAGTTCCTGATCCAAAAGCGCAGGTTGAGCAAATCACGACTGCTCTTATCTATAAGTTTATGGACGATATGGACAAGGAAAACGAAGAAGTTGGATTGAAAACTCAATTTTTCGTTGATGATTGGAAAAAGTTTTCGTGGACGAAAATTTTGGACAACAAACTTTCAGGACAAGACCGCCTTGATCTTTATGTTCAGGCAATTACGAATATGCCAAAAAATCCGCATATTCCCCAATTGTTCCGAAATATTTTCAAAGGCGCTTTTTTGCCATACAACGATCCTCGCACGCTATCGCTTTTCTTGAAAGAGATAAACGAATTTAATTATGAACACAGCGAAAATTTAGGAAATGCTTTTGAATATCTGCTTTCCATTCTCGGAAGCCAAGGCGATGCTGGCCAATTTCGCACACCTCGCCATATCATTGATTTTATTGTTGAAGTTGTTGATCCAAAGAAAAACGAAACAATTCTTGACCCCGCCTGTGGAACGGCTGGATTTTTGATTTCCGCCTACAAACATATTTTGAAGCAAAACAAGGAAAAAGCCCTCACGCCCGATGAAAAATTGAAGTTGATGAATAATCTTGCGGGTTATGATATTTCACCCGATATGGTGAAATTAGCACTTGTGAATATGTACTTGCACGGGTTCCCAGAGCCAAAAATCCACGAATATGACACTCTTTCAAGCGAAAAGCGCTGGGATGAAACTTTTGATGTGATTCTCGCCAATCCTCCGTTTATGACGCCAAAAGGCGGAATTGTTCCGCACAAAAGATTTTCTATCCAAGCTAATCGCGCTGAAGTGCTTTTTGTGGATTATATTGTTGAGCATTTAACTATAAAAGGACGAGCTGGAATTATCATTCCCGAAGGAATTATTTTTCAATCAAATAAAGCATATACTCAACTTAGGAAAAAACTTGTTGAGGACGGTCTTTTTGCAGTCGTCTCACTTCCTGCGGGTGTTTTTAATCCTTATGCGGGCGTGAAAACCAGTATTTTACTTTTTGATAATGAGATTTCAAAGAAAACAAAAAACTTTTTGTTTTTGAAAATTCAAAATGACGGTTTTGATCTCGGCGCGCAAAGACGAGAACACAATAAAAACGATTTGCCTTTGGCTTTAGAAATCATCAAAAAATATAAAACTTCATTGAATTATGACAAAAATTTTGAACTTAACAAAAACGAAAAGCAAACTGCTCATCTCGTTGCTAAAGAAAAGATCATTGAAACTGGTGACTATAATCTTTCGGGCGATAGGTATAAAGAAATTATATATTTTGCTAATCAAAAATGGCCAATAGTCGAGTTAGGCGAAGTTTGTGAAATACAGAACGGATTATGGACTGGCAAAAAACCACCATATGTGAAAGCAAAAGTTTTAAGAAATACAAATTTTGTAAAAAAGACGGGTTTATTATCGTTTGAAGATATTGCAGAACTTGATGTTGAGGAAAGACAATTTGAAAAAAGAGAATTATTTGATGGTGATATTATTTTGGAAAATTCTGGCGGTAGTCCAACTCAACCAGTTGGACGAGTTGCCTATTTCGATAGAAGTGATAGGGGGTTTTCTTATAGTAATTTTACTTCGAGAATTCGCGTAAAAGACAAAAGTATTATTTCTCCAAAATTTTTATGGTCGATGCTTTCTAGACTTTACCAACGCGGAGAAACAGAAATAATGCAAAGCCAAACCAGTGGAATAAAAAACTTAGATAAAAAGCTATACTTAGCTACAAAAATTCCTCTTCCGCCGATTGAAGTTCAAGAAAAAATCGTTGAGCAAGTTGAAAGATATCAAAATATTATTAGTGGAGCGAAACAAATTATCAATAGTTATAAACCAGCGATCAAGGTTGATTCAACTTGGCAGATTATTGAATTGGGCAATTTGTTTTTAGATACCAAATTAGGATTAGTCAAAGACAAGTCAATGCAAGCCGATGTTTTTCCATATCCGTATGTAAAAATGGAAAATATTTCAATAGACGGCAATTTGGAATTAAATTCTGTCGTCAATGTTGAAGCGAGCAAAGAGGAATTGGAAAAATATACATTAAACGACGGAGATTTTATTTATAACACAAGAAACGCCCCAAATTTAGTTGGTAAATCCACCGTTTATCATGGCGAGAATGGCAAATATTTATTTAATAACAATATTTTGAGGATTAGATTCAGAAAAGAAGCTGATCCTGATTATATTAACTACTTTCTTAATACAGAAGAAGGCAAACAAAAAATAAAAACCCTAGTGAGCGGAACAACAAGTGTCGCCGCGATATACCAGAAAAATTTTGCGACAATAACCATCCCACTTCCGCCGATTGAAGTTCAAAAAGAAATAGTTGCCGAAATTACCAAAGAAAAAGAGTGTGTTTTTGCTTCGGTTAAAACAATTGATATTTTTGAGAAAAAAATATCTCAATTGATTAACGACATTTTATAAATATGCGCAAAATTGAGCATGACAAAACTAAAGACAAAGAATACGATCTCGCTTGTATAAAGTGCGACGGCGAAACTTGCCATAAGGTTTTATTTTCTGTGAATGTTTTTGAATCGGAAGACGAAATTTCCGTTTCGCGTGATTATGAAATAATAATTTGTCAGGGTTGCAAAGAGATTTCTTTTCGTAAGACCTCCTCTTGTTCTGAAGATATGAGTTATGATCCAGAAACTGGCGATATTGATTACGACGAGGATATTAAACTGTACCCAAGCCGAATTGCTGGCAGAAAGCAAGTAAAGGATATGTATTTGTTGCCAGATGAGGTTTTGAAAATTTACAAAGAAACTCACGGAGCTTTGTGTGGTCGGCTAAGTATTCTTGCTGGGATAGGAATAAGAGCCTTGGTTGAATCTGTATGTAGAGAAAAGGAAGCACAAGGTGGTAATTTAAAAAACAAGATTGATGACTTGGTTACTAAAGGCGTGCTAACAAAAGACAGCGCAGAAACTTTGCACAGTACGAGGCTATTAGGTAATAATTCGGCACACGAAACAATCGTCGCTACCGATGATGAGTTGGATATTGCTATGGATATTGTTGAAAACCTCATAAAAACTGTTTATGTAATTTCGCAAAAAGCGAAAAAGTTGAATAAGAAATAAAATATGGATTTAGAAAAACTACTTTATATTGCAGAAGAAAAAATGCCACAAATAAAAACCCTTATTTTGGGTTTGTTTGTCGTGCTTGGGGCAATAGTTGCTCTGGACAGTATAGTCGTTGATTTTGCAAATTTTGTTGGATTCAAGATAAGACCATTTCTTTATCCTATATTGTTGATTTTGTGGATTGGTTATTGGGCGTTTAATAAATTTCACTTGCCAAGAAATAAGAAAGATAAAGTCGGTATTGTAATTGCGATATATTCAGAAAACGAGGCAGAAAGACAAAAGTTAAAAGCCGATTTTATTTCAAAATTAAAAAAAGACTTACAGCAAGAAGGAATACTAAGTTTTTCAGAAGTTATTTTTCTTAAAAATCATTTTTCAAATCAAATTAAAGATTCAGACAATCCGCGAACAAAGCTGGAAACTATAAACAAAAAAATTAAAGCCCATTTCTATGTTTGGGGTGATGTTAAAAAACGACCTGATGGCGATGAAGGTGAAAAGTATTTTATAAATTTTCAAGGGTATGTTGTCCATAAGTCAATTTCTCAAAATTTGAGTCAAGTAATTTCAGTAGATTTTTCAAAAGTATTACCGAAAGAAGTAAATTTTCTTGAAAAAAGAAGTTTTAAGGGGTTTGAGGCTTCCGCAACAATAGTACACTTAGCCGCTAAATATATTATTGGCATTGCCGCTTTTGTTTCACAAGATCCGCAATTGGCTCTTAAACTGCATAACGGACTAAAAGATCAGTTCAATGCATTTCGACCATTGCCACCACATTTACAAGACATACGAAATCGCATTCCTCTTTTAATATCAGATGAAATGTTATGGATAGCGAAATGGCATTTTGAAAATAATAGAATTGATGAAATGAAATCTTTTTTAGAGAAATCTCTTTCTGAAAATAATAATAATTATGGAGCATGGTTATTCAAAGCGATCGTTGACTTCATGGTTGACAAAAATATAGACGAAGCCCTTAAGAGTGTTAAAAAAGCGGAGCAATATGCGAAAAACACTTTTGAATGGAGATATAGCAAAGCATTTTTATATTTTTGGAAAGAGGATTATCAAAACGCGTTAAAACTTTGCCAAAAAATAAAACAGCAAAGTTATTTGACGGAGCAAATTACTTTAGAGGAAGTAAGAAAATTTAATCTGAATCTTTTATCCGATACTAATCCTAAGACACAATTATATTTTTGGATTGGTTTTTTGAGTTATTTTAAGAGAAACAATTTAGAAGATGCTTTGCAGGATTTTGAAAATTTTGATAGGCTGGCAAGTAGTAATATGAATTTGTTGAAACAAAAATCAGACCCATATCTAAGAGAAATAAAGCAAAAAATGGGAATTAGATAAAAATAGTCCCGCCGTCCCGCCGAAAAAAATCGGTCGAAGCCCGAAAAGTAAAAGGGCAAAAAAATCTACGTACATACTAACGTACATACTCGCGTATGTACGTAAAAAAGATAGATTTTTCCGATAAATTTAAGGATAATTCAAAGAAAGGAGGCGACTGCGGGTCGCCTCTTGACATATTAATTAAATTATGCTAAGATAAATTTATTAAGCTAATGTGGCTTAATATTGTACATTGTACATTTCACAACAAACAGAAAGGAGCAAGAGTATGGCAAACGAGGTTATTCCCGGATTAAAGCTTATCCATCACAATACGGAAGGAGTGAATGTGACCGACGATCCTTCGTTCCCGTTTAAGCTCTCAGTGAATTTAAGTTTTCTAGATTCTTTGTGCATTAAAATGTACGGCGAAAGCGAGAAAATCATCGTGCGCGCTATGACCATGGAGGCGTTGGACGAGTTCATTAAGGTGAACGGATTACTAAGAAACCCACGTTTTTGTAACATGACCATCACAGGACCATCACAGTACCAATAGATTAAGGGATTGATTGGATAGCTCTACAACTCGAAGTGAGTCGAGCAACTGCTCATATCAAGGCACCAACGATTAGTCGTTCGGTGCCTTTTCTTTTTAGAAGAAAAAATTGGTCGCGCGCAAATCAAAAAATGTAAAGAAATTTTTTTGTTGGATGGCGAGCGTTAGCGAGCGGCAACGGGGCGGATCATCTGTTTTCGTTCAAAAGAGGTTCTCACAAAGTGTAAAATATTATCGCAATTTTTACGCCTAAGTTATAGCGTGATAAAGTCTATCAGTATCCGCGCGAAATTTGGATACGTAAGTACTTAAGTAAGTACTAACGTACATACTCGCGTATGTACGTAAAAAAAGATAGATTTTAAACCGCAACTGGATTCCCGCTTTCGCGGGAATGACATATGGGAGTATATCGCGCGGATCGTCGCCCCGACTTATGTCGGGACTCCTCCCGCGAGATTGCCGCGTCGTCACGCCCGTAGGCGTGCCTCCTCGCAATGACAAGAAAGTTTTGATTTTATCGGAAAAAATCTGTCTTTTTTAATTAAATAATGAGAAAGATTTAGGATTTAATGGAATAGTTTTTATGAGGAAGTCAAATACATGCTATGGACAAGTTTATTATAATATGATAATATAAAAATGTTGGAAGTCGCATAGTGGGCTTCATAACAATCAGGCCGGACAGCTATGTCCTTGTAAAAGCGATTCTCGGTGATTACAAGGGAAATAACAGGGATATCTTGAGAGTTAACGTGTCCTATACTTTCAAGAGATACAATGGGCACATATAAATAAACGTCCTGCTTGTATAACATTCAGGACGTTTTCTTTTTAATAACGATAATAAGAAATATGGTATAATAGAAAAAAGGTTCTTTAACATTAAATAAGGAGGCAAAAAAATGAAGGTTTTATTAATTTATCCAGAGTATCCAAATACTTTTTGGAGTTTTAAATCAGTTTTGAAATTTATCGCTAAAAAAGCGGCATTTCCACCTTTAGGACTTTTGACTATTGCGGCAATGCTTCCGAAATCTTGGGATAAAAAACTTGTAGATGTTAATGTTGCTTCTGTTTTAAAAAACGAGGAGATAGAATGGGCGGATATGGTTTTTATAAGCGCGATGATTGTTCAGAAAAATAGCGCGCAAGAAATCATAAAAAGATGTAAAAATTTGAATAAAAAAATTGTTGCAGGAGGCCCTTTGTTTTCTGCGCAAAAAGAACAATTTGAATATGTAGATCATCTTGTTCTTGATGAAGCAGAGATTACTTTGCCATTTTTTTTGAAAGATTTGGAACAAGGTATAGCAAAAAGAATATATACGTCTTCTGAAAGACCGCAAATGTCACAAACGCCGATTCCTCTTTGGAATCTGATAAGATTCAAAGATTATTCTACGATGCTGGTGCAATTTTCAAGAGGATGTCCTTTTGACTGCGAATTTTGTGATATTGTAGTAATGAATGGGAGAATACCTCGGACGAAAAATTCAAAGCAGATGATTTACGAAATGCAATCTATTTATGATGCTGGATGGCGTGGATCAGTATTTATTGTTGATGATAATTTTATTGGCAATAAAATTAAAGTAAAAGAATTTTTAAATGATCTTATTCAGTGGCAAAAAAGTCATCAATATGCTTTTCGTTTTTTGACTGAAGCAAGTGTTAATTTGGCAGAAGATGAAGATTTAATGAATCTGATGAGTGAAGCTAATTTTTTCAAAATATTTCTAGGGATTGAAAGTCCATGCATGGATAGTTTGAAAGAATGTGGCAAAAAGCAGAATATTAAGGCGGATTTACCCGAATCTATAAGAAAAATTCATCAGCATGGTATGCAGGTTATGGGTGGTTTTATTGTTGGGTTTGATAATGATGTAGAAAATATTTTTGATTTAGTTGTTGATTTTATACAACAGAATTCAATTGTTACTGCAATGGTGGGTATATTAAATGCCTTGCCAAGAACAAAACTTTGGTATCGTCTTAAGTCAGAAGGGCGACTTTTGGGAGATTCTTCGGGAGAAAATACTTCTACAGGAATTAATTTTCTTCCCAAAATGGAAATAAAGAAATTAGAGGAAGGTTATAAAAAAATATTTTCAACAATATATAATCCTAAAAAATATTATCAAAGAATAAATCAATTCCTGATAGAATATCAGCCAAAAGCAAGAACGAAAATTAAATTAGAAGACGTCAGAGCTTTTGCAAGAAGCACTTGGAGAATTGGTGTTTTTTCTCGAGCAAGATTTCTGTATTGGAAATTGTTAATAAAGACTTTATTAACAAAAAAAGATGCTTTGCCAATGGCAATTGAATTGGCTATATTTGGTTTGCATTTTGAGTCTACATCAAAAAGAATGTAAGAAAAATAAAATATAGCCCGCCAAAAACTATTTTGAGCGGGCTTTTTATATGGAAAAATTTGTCTTTATTTTTACTTGTTTTTCTGCGATAAATATTGTATTATAGCCTTATGCCTAAAATAATAATTTTTGCTTCGGGAACTAAAAATGGTGGAGGATCTGGATTTCAAGAATTGGTTGAAAATTCCAGAACTGGAATTTTAGACGCAGAAATTATTTCAGTAGTTTCTAATTATAAGGAAGGCGGTGTTCAGAAAAAAGCTAAAAAATTAGATGTTCCTTTTAAATATATGTCTGCTCCATGGAGCGCTGAACAATATCAAGAATTAATTAAAAAAGCTGATTGGGTTATTCTTTCTGGTTGGTTGAAATTAGCTAAGGGATTGAATCCGCAGAAAACAATTAATATTCATCCTGGGCCGTTGCCAAAATTTGGAGGAAACGGAATGTATGGTCATTATGTTCATGAAGCAGTTATAAAAGCATATCAAAAAGGAGAAATTAAAAACTCTGCCGTAAGCATGCATTTTGTTACAGAAAAATATGATGAAGGACCTATTTTTTTTCAATATCCAGTAATGATAAGAAAGGATGATACTTCAGAAACCTTATCTGCAAGAGTTAATAAGATTGAGCATGCATGGCAATCGTTTATTACTAATTTGATTATTCATGAACAAATTAAATGGGACGGAAAGAAATTAGTTGTTCCGTCTTGGTATCGTTTTCATATATGAGCGGATATTTAATACATAGTGAAAGAAATTGTAAAAGTTTGTTTTTAAAATACGAAATTTATAATAATAAACTAAGAATACAAACTTTATTAATATTTTATTTTTTAGAAATTCCTTTTGAAGATATAGAAAGGGTTGAAATTGGACATCCTCCTGTTTTTTGGGATATAATAAAGAAAAATAAGGTTAATCCGAAACATGGATTTGGAGTTAGAATCCTAAAGAATGATTTGGCTGATTTATTTAAACATATAATAATTATTAAAAAGAAAGGATATTGGAAAGAAATTAGGATTACGCCAGAAAATCCTGATGATTTTCTCAATATTTTAAATAGATGCCTTGGATCTTAATATCAATTTTAATACTTTTAATTTTACTTGGCTTTTGGGCTATTTGGGTTAGGAAGAAGTCAAAAAGACCTATTGATTATTATTATAATTTTTTTATTGTTGGAATTATTTGGACGGCTTTTGGTATTCCCTTGAAAAATTATGCTTTATCTGGAATGGGAATTGTTTTTTTAATTGTTGGTTTGGTTAACAAGAATAAGTGGAAAGAAAATACGATAGGATGGAATGATTTGACTGAAGAGGAAAAAAGAATGAAATTGTTCATTATGATTATTTTGAGTTTTTTTGTTTTTGTTGGATTTGTATTATGGCTATTTGCTGAAAAAAGAATTTTATAAGATACTAATTAATTATGTATTCTCCGGTAGATGAAATTAAGTCCCGGCTGGATATTGTTGAGTTGATTCAGGGGTATATTAAGTTGCAAAAAGCCGGTCGTAATTATCGGGCTTGTTGTCCTTTTCATTCAGAAAAAACACCATCATTAATGATTTCTTCGGAAAAGCAGATGTGGCATTGTTTTGGATGCGGAAAAGGTGGTAGTGTTTTTGACTTTATTATGGAAATGGAGGGCGTGGAATTTGGTGATGCTTTACGTATTTTGGCACAAAAAGCTGGGATAGAATTAAAATCATCCGTAGAACAAGGATTTAATTATGATAAATTAAAAACGAAAAAAAGCCAGCTTTATGAGATTTGTGATTTGGCCACGCGTTTTTTCATTAAACAACTTGCAAGTAATTCTGGTAAAGATGTTTTACAATATCTTTATAAGCGTGGATTAAAGCCAGAAACAATTAAAGAATGGAAAATCGGTTATGCTCCGGGCGGTTGGCGGTCCATGTATGATTTTTTAACAAGCCAAGGATATTCTAATGAATCTATTTTGGATGCTGGGTTGATTATCAAAAACGAATCCCAAAACGCGCAAAATAGATATTATGACAGATTTCGCGATAGAATTATTTTCCCAATTTCTGATATTAATGGTTGGGTAGTAGGTTTTACAGGACGAGAAAATCCTAATTCAGCTATGTTAGATAAAAATAGGATGGGGAAGTATATTAATATTTCAAATACTTTAATTTATGACAAAAGCCAAATTCTATATGGTATAGATAAAGCTAAAATGGATATTAGGTCTAATGATTCTTGTATTTTAGTGGAAGGTCAGATAGATGTATTAATGGCTCATCAGGCTGGATTTAAAAATGTTGTTGCTTGCTCTGGAACAGCTTTGACTGAAAAGCATTTAAAAGTTATTAAGCGATATGCTGACAATTTAATAACAGCTTTTGATATGGATTTTGCAGGTGAGACAGCTACTAAGCGGGGGATTGACTTGGCTGTTCAATTCGGCTTTAATGTTGAAATAGCTGTTCTGCCCAATGGGCAAGATCCAGCTGATTGTATTTTACAAAATGTTGGCGTGTGGACTGAGGCAATTAGTAAATCAAAGAAAATAATTGAATTTTATATTGATGGAGCTTTTTCAAAAAATGATCCAAGTTCAGTTGACGGGAAAAAGAATATTAGCAAAATTCTATTGCCGATTATTAAGAAAATTTCTAATAAGATAGAGCAAGAGCATTGGATTCAGAATATTGGAAGGAAGATCGGAATTCAGGAAAATATTTTAATAGAAGAAATGGATAAAATTAAAAGCGATGATAATTATTTTCAAGATGATCCGCCTGTTGAAAAAAGAATATATCCAGAACGTGAAGAATATGTTTTAGGATTGCTTTTGTCGGATTTAAATAGTTTAGAACAGATAGCAGGAGAGCCGTCGCAAATTTTTACTAATTTGGATTTTAGAGAAATATTTAAAAGATTAAAACAAAGCAAAACAAATAAATTAGAAGAATTCAAAAAAGAATTGCCTAGCGAATTAGCAAGTCAGATTGACAATCTTGTTTTCAAAGCAGAAGCGTATAAGGATTTATTTGATGAGGCGGATATTGATATTAAGCCGGAATATGAAATTAAGTTTTGTTTTAAAAAAATGAAAGATTCTTATAATCGTAAACAAATAATAGACAGATTTAAGTAATATGCCCAAAAAGAAAACTATAAAAACAAAAACAAAAGCGAAAGCTAAGACAAAAACTAAGACAAAGGCGAAGACAAAAAAAAGATCAAAAAGATTAATTGATGAAAATAAAATTAAAGATTTGATCAATAGAGGCAGAGAAAGGGGATTTGTTACAGAAGAAGAATTGTTGGCTTTAGCTCCTCAAATTGAAAAAGATATAGAAGGTCTTGAAGAAACTTATCAAAGGTTAAGAGATAACAATATTAATATTGTTGAGATGGGTGAGTTTTTAGAGGAGCCTGAAGAGGATAAAAAGAAATCGCAAAAGTCAAAGTCAGCAGCTTCTTTAGAGTTTGGGTCTTTTGATAATGTTCAAATGTACTTGCGAGAGATTGGAAGAATTTCTTTATTAACTTCACAAGAAGAGGTCAGGTTGGCTAAAAGAATTGAGCAAGGAGATGAGGAATCTAAACAAAAACTTACTCAAGCTAATTTAAGATTGGTTGTGAGTATCGCTAAAAGATATCTTGGCAGAAGCAGAAGTTTGGGACTTTTGGATTTAATTCAAGAAGGGAATATCGGGCTTTTCAAGGCAGTTGAAAAGTTTGATTATCATAGGGGATATAAATTTTCAACTTATGCTACGTGGTGGATTAGACAGGCGATTACGCGAGCATTAGCTGATCAGGCAAGAACTATACGCATACCTGTTCATATGGTGGAAACAATAAGTAAGTTTACTCAAGTTAAGCGGCGTTTATTGCAAGACCTTGGCAGGGAACCGCTTCCAGAGGAGATATCTGCTGAAATGGGCGAAAGTATTGAAAAAGTTAGGCAGATTATTAAAATATCGCAGGAAACAATTTCTTTAGAAACACCTATTGGCGATAACGAAGAAGAAAGTACTTTGGGTGAATTTATTGAAGATAAAAGAACTATTGCTCCTTCTCAATCTGCTGCTAGAAAATTACTTCAAGGGCGGATTAAAGATATTCTGATTGATTTAACTCCACGAGAAAGAAGGATATTAGAAATGCGATTTGGACTTGTAGATGGGATAACCCATACGTTAGAAGAAGTTGGTTATGAATTTGGCGTTACTAGGGAACGTATAAGACAGATTGAAGCTAAGGCGCTGGAAAAAATGCGGCAGCACGATGCTTCCAAAAAATTAAAAGGATATTAATGAAGAATTTATTGAATTCTAAAAACTCTGTTTTTTTATTTGAGGTAGTATTTTTATTATTGTCCGTATTTAATGTTTTTCCAAGAGAGGCTGTTCTGGTTATCACAGGAATAATGATTTTTTATTTTATTTTTGCTCCGCTGGAAGATTCAATATGGCTTTTTGTTGCTTCTATTCCATTATTTGCTGCTTTGCCGATTTCTGAAAATTTTGATCAAATGGCTAATTGGAGAATATTTTTGGCTATTTTATTTTTGGTTTTATTTTTTAGGGTTGGTATTTCTATTAGCTTGGTTAAGAATAAATTTGGTAAATGGAGGTTAAGAGAAGATGTAAAGCATGATCAGATGGAATATTTAGCAGGCATATTAATAATTATTATTGCTTGTCTATCTCTTTTTGTTGCTGATGATGTTTTTGCAGGAATTAAAAAAATACTTTTTTTAGTTAATATTTTTCTCTTATTTATAATCATTAGAAATTTAACTGCAAGAAATAAAAACTTTATTTTTGAATTGATTGGTGCTATCAAAATTGGTATTGCAACAGTTTTAATTGCTGGATTTGCTCAATTAGTTTTTGTTTTTTTTGTTCAACTTCATATTTTTTGGAAATTTTGGGCATATAAAATTATCCCTATTTTTTATGGACAATCATTAGGTAACCTTTTAGCTTATAGTAATACTTGGTTTTCTTATCATGCTTATCAAACTTCTACATTAAGAATGTTTTCTATTTTCCCTGATTCTCATTCTTTTGGATTATTTTGCATACTTGCTTTGCCATTTTTTCTTACATCTATTTTTTTACGAAAAGCTGGGGATAAAAAGAAATTTGTTATAAATTATTTGTTACTAATAATTTGCTTAATGGCAATTCTTTTTTCTGGTTCGCGAGGAATTTGGGTAAGCGCTGTTGGATCATTAATTATTTTTCTATTTTTTATTTTATTATCTTATTCTCCAACATTGCGTTCGCGAAAGAATTTTTTTATTACAAAATTTACTCATAGCAAAAATTGGTGGAATTTTTTTCAGCTTTCTATCGGATGTATAATGATGTTAATTTTTTTATTGCCAATTTCATCAAAGATTCTTTTCTTATCGCAGGAAATTCAATTAGATACTGATATGAGTGAAATTTCTTTATTTGGGAGAACAAAAAGTATTTTTGATTTTTCAGAAATATCAGTTAAAAGCAGATTACAGATTTGGCAGAAGACAGTTGATTCAATTATTGCTCATCCTTTTTTAGGAGTAGGAATAGGCAATTATCCTTTGATTTTGGGAGAGGATATTTCTTTCGCAAAAAGAGGATCTTCAGCGCATAATCTTTATTTAGATGTTGCTTCTGAAATGGGAATTTTTGCATTGATTATTTTATTGGTTATTTTTTATTTTATATTTAAAAGCGCTTGGGAAGTATTTAACAATAGTAATAACTTGTATTTGAAGTATTGGGCTGGTTTTTTTGTTCTTGCCTTGATTTGGATTTTAGGTTATAGTTTATTTGATATTGTATTATTGAATGATAAAGTGCTTTTATTCTTTATGGCTAATTTAGGAGTTTTATATGCTGCAAAATCATCCATTGGTATCTGTAAACATTCTAACCTATAATGGCGAAAAATATATTCGCGAATGTATAGAATCTGTTCTAAATCAAAGATATCCTAATATAGAAATTATAATTATTGATAATAATTCTTCAGATTGTACTATCAGTGAAATTAAAAAATTTGATAATAATCCCAAAATTTACAAGATAATATTTAATAATGAGCAAAGTGGTTTTGCTGTAGGGCATAATCAGGCGATTAGACAAAGTAGAGGAGATTTTATCTTATGTCTTAATCAAGATGTTGTTTTGCATAAAGATTTTGTTGATAATGCAATTGCATTATTAGAAAAAAATACAGATATATCATCAATCCAAGGAAAAGTATTACGCTTTAATTCTGACGGTTCTTTCTCAAAAAAGATTGATACTACTGGTTTGGTTATTTTAAAAAATAGAAGAATTATCAATAGAGGACAAGGTAAAATTGATAATGGTCAATTTGAAAAAGAAGAAGAAGTTTTTGGAGCTGATGGAGCATGTCCTATTTATAGAAAAAAAGCATTAGAAGATATTAAGGTTAATAACGAATTTTTTGATGAAGATTTTTTTGCTTATAAGGAAGACGTAGATTTAGCATGGCGTTTACGGCTTAGGAATTGGAAATGTGTTTATCATCCAATGGTTATTGCTTGGCATTGGAGAGGATCTGGAGATAGCGCTGAAAGAACTCCATGGGGAATAATAAGAGAACGTAAAAAATTAAGCAAATTCTCAAAATATTTAGCTTTCAAGAATCAGCGTTTAATGCAAATTAAAAATGAGCAAGTTGTTTTGTTAATCAAACATTTCCCGTGGGTTCTTATGAAAGAAGTGGGCGCGTGGGCATATATTTTATTTTTTGAGACTTATACTTTACGCGCTGTTTATAACTTAATAAAACAAATACCTAAGGCCTTAGAAAAGAGAAAAATAATTATGACTAATAAAAAAGCTAATATTAAAGAAATGAATAAATGGTTTAATTAAAATGAATTATTAT
>JBHPFQ010000011.1:0-19386 GCA_042571625.1 Patescibacteria group bacterium
CTCCCAACAATCACCTCAATGGACAAGCTTATATCTTATTGGAAAAACACTTCGTTCGGCTCTGAACTAGAAAAACTGATTGAATCAAGAATGTCAGAAGTTCTCCCAACAATCACCTCAATGGACACGCTTATATCTTATTGGAAAAACACTTCGTTCGGCTCTGAACCTCGAAAACTGATTGAATCAAGAATGTCAGGAGTTCTCCCAATAATCACCTCAATGGACACGCTTATATCTTATTGGAAAAACACTTCGTCCGGCTCTGAACTAGAAAAACTGATTGAATCAAGAATGTCAGAAGTTCTCAAAGACGAACTCCCAACAATCACCTCAATGGACAAGCTTATATCTTATTGGAAAAACACTTCGTTCGGCTCTGAACTAGAAAAACTGATTGAATCAAGAATGTCAGGAGTTCTCCCAACAATCACCTCAATGGACAAGCTTATATCTTATTGGAAAAACACTTCGTTCGGCTCTGAACTAGAAAATTGATTGAATCAAAAATGTTAGAAGTTCTCAGGGAAGTCGTTATTGATAATGTCCCAGATTGGTTTATAAATTTTATGAAAAATCCAAAAACTATACCCAATTTTCTTAAGCCATTTATTGTAGAACAATCAAAATTATTATTAAAAAAATAAACAAATAGTATTAATATATAACCCCGCAATAAATTATTGCGGGGTTATTTCATTTGCGGTGCTTACGGGACGATTTCAGAACTTTTGATTGGGTGGAGATAAGGGATGGTTTGGGTAAGTTTGGGTTTGGGCTATTAAATAAGTAAATTCATTTTGCAAAAAACCATAAAATATGATAGAAGATAATAAGTTGTAGTTTAGTTATTTAATAATATAATATAAAAGGAGAGGCATAATGGATTGTATTAATTTTTTATCTAGATTAGAAGGATTAAAAGGACAAATGAATAGAGCTATCGAAGAACAAGATAATCTTATAGCAGATCTTAATATTGAATCTTTAGTAAGAAAGAACAGAGAATCTATCAAAAGATATGCTATTAAGCAACTATCGCAGATTTTATATGAATGTGTAGAATGTCAAACAATACGTCAAGATATTGATTGGTGCATTGCGGAAGAATTTCTTAATAAAAATTTTACTGATAAAATGTGGGCAAAATTAGCGCAACAAGATATAGTTCTTAGAACATATGATAATTTAGTAAAAAAATATAATAGTGAAAAAATAATTACGTATCCAGAAATAGGTTTTGCATTAATAGAACATCGTGATGGATATTTCAAAGAATTTAATCAAATTCTTAAAATTCTCAATAGAATGAAAGAATATTCTGAAAATGAAATGGATAAGAAATTATTAAACGCTTCTAATAGCGATGAAAAAAGAAATTACTATTTAAGGAGATTAATTTGGGATTGGGGGTATCAACAAATACAATCGTATTTACCTCGTCCTCCGTATGGAAAGATTATTTTTCATTGATATAAATATTTATAGTCCAGGCGCGTGTATTGAGTGTCCTAATTGAGAATGGAATGGGCGGAATAATTTTATTAATTCTTTTTAATCTTTTTTAAGGAGGAAAAGATGAAAAAACATAATAAGATAAAAAAACATAATAATTGGAAATTATTACATGGTGTCTTTGGAGAATACACTTCTTATCTCTACATTGGAAAAAAGAAATTATTAGAAGTTCAATTTTTTTATGAAAAAGGAAAGCTCATTTTTAGAAGATTTCCTTATATTGATTAACCAAATGCTTAAATCTCGCTAAGTCGTAAGATAAGGCGAGATTTTTCTATATATTAAAAACCGTAAAACAATGCGGTTTTTTCTGCTTTTGCGGAGCTGATGGGATTCGAACCCACGATCTCCTCCGTGACAGGGAGGCGCTTTAAGCCAGCTAAGCTACAACTCCATTTTATTATTCAATTTTAGTAGCGGCGGAGGGTATCGAACCCCCGACCTAGAGTTTATGATTCTCTCGCTCTACCACTGAGCTACGCCGCCATAAATTATAAATTGTAGCGGGGGTAGGATTTGAACCTACGGCCTTGAGGTTATGGGCCTCACGAGCTACCAGACTGCTCCACCCCGCAATAAAACAATATTGGTATTATATCATAATATAATTTTCATGCAAGGTATTTTTGTTGCTTTAATTTCTAAAACATAGTAAAATAACTACAGATATGAAAACATCTGTTTTTTTAATTGGGGTTGTTTTAACATCATTATTGGCTTTTATGTGCTTGGCGTCTGTTCTAGTCTATTTAGAGCCATCTTCATCTGATTTAATGGCGATGTCTTTATTTTACGTAAGTCTATTCATAGGAGCTAGTGGAACATTGTCATTGATTGGTTTTATAATTAGAAGATTATCTAGAAAGCCAGTATCTTCATTATTGGCCAATCAGCAATTAAGAGATTCTTTCAGGCAGGGTGTTTTCTTAGCGCTAATTTTAATTGGCGCGTTAATTTTACAAAGTAAGAATTTGGCAAATTGGAAAAGCTTATCAGCTTTAGTTGGGACAATTGGCTTGATAGAATTTCTAGCAATTAAGAAATAATTTATGCTTAATGAATTAAAACAAAAAGTCTTAAAGGAAATAGAGCAAGCAAAAGGATTAAGCGATATTGATAAGATTTATAATAAATATATTGGCAAGCGCGGAGAGCTTACTATTTTTTTGCGTTCTTTAAAAGATTTGCCAAAAGAAGAGCGCGCTGAAAAAGGCAAACAAGCTAATATATTGAAGAGAGAATTGGTAGAAATAATTAGTAAAAAAGAAGATAAATTTTCTAAGAGCAGAGATAGAAAAAAAGGATTAGAAAAAGAATGGATAGATGTGACTGTTCCTGGACAACTTCCGGTTGAAGGGCATTTACATCCGATTACTTTGGTTCAACGACAAATACAGGATATTTTTCAGTCAATGGGTTTTTCTGTTGTTTATGGCCCGGAAATAGAAACAGAGCATTATAATTTTGATGCTTTGAATATTCCCAAAGATCACCCAGCAAGAGATATGTTTGATACTTTTTGGATAAAAGGATTGAAATATTTACTAAGAACTCATACTTCGCCAATGCAGGCTAGATATATGGAAAAGAATAATCCGCCATTGAGAATTATTGTTCCGGGACGTTGTTTTCGTCATGAAGCAACCGACGCTTCTCACGAAGCGCAGTTTAATCAAATAGAAGGATTAATGGTTGGGAATGATATTTCTTTGGCTGATTTAAAGGGAATTTTGGATGGTTTTATGAAAAGATTCTATGGCAAAGATGTAAAATTAAGATGGCAGCCAAGTTATTTTCCGTTTGTTGAACCGGGATTAGAACTGATGATAGGGTGTACTGTTTGCGGGGGGAAGGGGTGTTCCACTTGTGGACAGAGCGGTTGGATGGAATTAATTCCTTGCGGAATGGTTCATCCAAATGTTTTTAAGGCAGTAGGATATAATCAAAAAAAATGGAAAGGATTTGCTTTTGGTATGGGTTTGGATAGAGTTGTCATGATGAAATATAGAATAGATGATATTAGATTACTTCATAACGGTGATTTAAGATTTATTAGGCAATTTTGAATAATTGACAAGATATAATATTTAGGGTAAAATTTAAGAATAGGGAGTTCTATATAAAAATTCTTTTTTACGAATTCGTAAAAGAAAGGGAGTTAATCAATGATTAATACGGTTAATTTTAGAGATAAAGATTTTAAAAAATCAAGTTTTACATTTACTGATGCTCATAAAGCATGTGCCGAAGTTGCCATTAAAGATAATACGGTAGCTGTTCGTAATTCGAGAGACTTAGAGAAAAATACTATATACTTTAACTTTAGAGAATGGGATGCCTTTATTAAAGGTGTTAAGGCTGGGGAATTTAATCTATAACATTTAATTGTTATGCATAACAAGATGGAACTCCCTTATAATAGAGGAGATGGTATAATTATCATCTCCTCTTAATTCTATGTATTTGTTATAGAATCAATATCTATTATATGTTATAATATAAAATAAAAAATAATTTTAATTATGAAGATATCATATAGTTGGTTAAAAGAATTAGTAGGAAAAGATTTGCCTAAGCCAAAAGAATTGGCTGATTTGTTGACTATGCATTCTTTTGAAACTGAAGTTGCTGAGAACGATGTTTTAGAAGTAGACGTTTTACCGAATCGCGCTCATGATTGCTTGAGCCATTTAGGTATTGCCAGAGAAATTAATGCTATTTTGGGATTTACTTTTAAAGAAAAGGATTTCAAATTAAAAGAAAAAGGGAATATTAAAGATTATTTGACTGTTAAAGTTGAGGATAAAGATTTATGTTTGCGTTACACAGGGCGAGTTTTGAAAGATGTTAAAATTCAGGATTCTTCAAAACAAATACAGGAACGATTAATAGCCTGCGGTTTGCGTCCAATTAATAATATTGTTGATATTACTAATTATGTGATGTTGAAAACAGGTCAGCCAATGCATGCTTTTGATTTTGATAAATTGTCTGGTGGTAACAAAAAATCAATTGTTGTTAGACGCGCGAAACATGGAGAAAGTATAACTATCTTAGATGGGGAGGCATATAATTTAGATAAAGATGCATTGCTTATTGCTGATTCTGAAAATCCATTATGTATTGCTGGAATTAAAGGTGGAAAAAGTCCAGAAATTGATAAGAATACTGAAAATATAATTTTAGAAGCAGCTAATTTTTCTTCTCAATCTATAAGAAAAACTTCTTTGAAATTAAAATTAAGAACAGATGCGTCATTAAGATTTGAGCATTGTTTGGATCCTAATTTAACTGAGCAGGCAATTGATATGGCAGCGTATTTGATTCAGGATAGTGCATGTGGACAAGTTGTTGGCGGGTTAGCAGACGTTTATTCCAAAAAGATAAAGCCAATAAAAATAAAATTAGAAGTTAGTAAAATTAAAAGTTTATTAGGGATTGATATTTCAAACAAAGAAATTAAAAACATTTTATTAAGATTGGGATTTGGAGTTAAAGATTCAAATTCTTCTTTCCAAGTTGAAGTTCCGACAAGGAGAATAGATGTTGTTTTGCAAGAGGATTTAATTGAGGAGATTGGTCGGCTCTACGGATACGAAAATATTATTGGTAGATTTCCGAACGCGGCTTTGATTCCGTCTAAAATAAATGGAGACTTGGTTTATCAGAATAAAGTTAGAGATATATTAAGCGGTTTTGGATTTGATGAAGTTTATAATTATTCTTTTGTTGGAGATAAGGAATTAGAAATATATAGTAAGAAAAATAATATTATAGAAATGGCTAATCCGATTAGCCAAGATCAAAAATATTTAAGGCCGAATTTGATTTTTAATTTACTTGGGAATATTAAAAAGAATAAAAAGTATTTTGAAGAATTTAGAATATTTGAAATCGGGCGAGTGTTTTATAATGATAAAATATCGCCTAAAGAAAATCAGAAATTAGGGGCGGTTGTTTTTTCAGATAAGAAAGACCAGAATTTTTACAATTTGAAAGGAGTGATAGATTCTCTTTTAAATAAATTGGGAATTACAGATCAATGGTATGATGATGAATTAGAATCAGATACTTTAGTTCCTGATTTTTGTCATTCTGGAAGAAGGGCAGAAATAAAAGTAGGAGATGATTATTTGGGTTGGATCGGAGAGATTGATAAAAATATAATTGATTCAAAGGTTTCGGCTTTTGAATTGGATTTTGATAAATTATTAGAATTAGCAACAGAAGAAAGAATTTATTTGACTCCATCTAAATATCCTGCTATGGCAAGAGATATTGCTGTTTTTGTTAATTCGGGTACAAAAGTAGCAGAAGTATTAAATTTAATTAATGTTGCGGGAGGGGAATTAGTAAGAGATGTTGATTTATTTGATATTTACGAAGACGAGAATTCGTCTGAAAGAATGAAGAGTATAGCTTTTCATATTATATATCAATCAAATGAAAGAAATTTAACTGATAAGGATGTAAATAAAGTTCATGATAAAATTATTAAAACATTAGAACAAGAAGGTGGATGGGAGGTACGAAAATAATTATGATAAAAGAATCTAAAAGTTCATACGGGGCGAAAGATATTTATGTTTTAGAAGGTCTTGAGCCTGTTCGTAAAAGACCTGGAATGTATATTGGTTCTACTGGACCTGAAGGTCTTCATCATTTGATTTGGGAATGTGTTGATAATAGTTTAGACGAAGCAATGGGAGGATATTGTGATAAAATAGAAATTTCTTTATTGCCTGATAATAGAATCAGAGTTAGTGATAATGGGCGTGGAATACCAGTGGATAAACATCCTCAAACAAAAAAGTCTGCCTTAGAAACAGTGATGTGCACTTTGCATGCTGGAGGTAAATTTGGCGGAGATTCATATAAGATATCTGGAGGATTACATGGAGTTGGTGTTTCTGTTGTTAATGCTTTGTCAAAATGGGCGCGCGTGGAAATTTGCAGAGATGGTTTTATCCATACACAAGAGTATGCTCGAGGGAAAGTAAAAACAGCTGTTAAGAAAGATGGAAAATGCAAACAGACAGGAACAACAATTATTTTTGAACCAGACATAGAAATCTTCAAAGAGATTAAATTTAAGTGGCATAAGATTATAAATCATTTGAGACAACAGGCGTATCTAATAAAAGGCGTTAAAATTATAATAAAAGATGAGCGTAAAGATCCAGGGAAAAGTTATATTTTCTATTTTGATGGCGGACTGGTTTCATATGTTGATTATTTAAATAGAGATGAAGAGGCTAGGCATGATAATATTTTTTACGTTGCTAAAGAAAGTGAAGATATTTTTGTTGAAACAGCTTTGCAATATACTAATGATTTGCAGGGATATGAAATTGGGTTCGCAAATAATATTTATACTCCAGAAGGAGGAATGCACATTACAGGATTTAGGTCAGCGCTTACTAGGGTGCTTAATAATTATGCCAAAAAGAATAACATTCTGAAAAACATGAAAGGCAATTTGAGCGGAGATGATGTTAGGGAAGGATTAACGGCTGTAGTTAGTATTAAGCTTGGAGAACCACAATTTGAAGGACAGACAAAAGCAAAGTTAGGTAATCCAGAAGCAAGAACAGCCGTTGATACAATTGTTTCTAGCGCTTTAGAAGAATTTTTAGAGAAGAATCCTAATGATGCTAAAGCAATTTTAGAAAAATGTATTTTGTCGGCTAAAGCCAGACAAGCGGCTAAGGCCGCGCGCGATACGGTTATTCGTAAGGGTGCTTTAGAAGGAATGACATTACCAGGTAAACTAGCTGATTGCTCTAGTCGTAAAGCAGAGGAATCAGAGATTTATATAGTAGAGGGAGATAGCGCCGGAGGCAGTGCGAAACAGGGAAGAAATAGGAGGTTTCAAGCAATTTTGCCTTTGCGTGGGAAAATTTTAAATGTAGAAAAAGCTCGTTTGGATAGAGCATTAAGTTCTAAGGAAATTAGATCTTTAGTTATTGCTATGGGAACGGCTATTGCTGATGATTTTAATATTGATAAATTAAGATATCATCGTATCATTATTATGACTGATGCTGATGTTGACGGAGCGCATATTAGAACTTTATTATTGACTTTGTTTTTCCGTTATTTCCCGGAGATTATTAAGAGAGGCCATCTATATATTGCTCAGCCACCTTTGTATAGATTGCAAAAAGGGAAGAAAGTTGAATATGGTTATTCAGATGCTGACAAAGAAGAAATTATTTCAGCGATGGGCAATGAGGGAATTACTATTCAGAGATACAAAGGTTTGGGAGAAATGAATCCAAATCAGTTATGGGAAACAACAATGGACCCTGAAAATAGGGTAATGAAACAAGTGATGGTTGAAGATGCTAAAGAAGCGGATAAGATTTTTGATATATTAATGGGGGATGAAGTGCCAGCACGCAGAAAATTTATTCAAACTCATGCTAAGAAAGTTAAAAATTTGGATATATAGCCCTTGACTCAAAAATATAAATAGTTTATTATTAGAGATAATAAATAAAAGCCCTTCGGGGCTTTTAAAAAACATGAAAATTAGTCAATGGCCTAAAAAAGGAATAAATTTTGTTGAAGAAGTTTATATTGAGCTTAAACGAGTGACTTGGCTTACGCGAAAAGAAACTATTAAATATACATTGATTGTTATTGGTGTTTGTCTTGCTTTAGCATCCTTTTTAGGAGGTTTGGACTTTTTATTTTCATGGTTATTAAATAAGTTTGTACTATAATGCCTAAACAAATTCAACAAGGAAGAAATTGGTACGTGCTTCATACTTATGCTGGATATGAAGAAGCAGTGGCGCGAAATTTGCGTCAGAGAATTGAATCCATGAGCATGGAGGATAAAATTTTTAATGTTCTAGTTCCAACAGAAAAGAAAATTAAAATTAAGGGTGGAAAAAGGCATGTTGTTGAGGAAAAAATTTATCCGGGATATGTTTTAGTTGAAATGGTTGTAACAGATGATTCTTGGTATGTTGTTAGAAATACTCCAAGAGTGACTGGATTTATTGGAGCTGGTACATCGCCGACTGCTGTTTCTAAAGAAGAAATTGAATCTTTGCAAAAAAGAATGGGAGTTGAAGATCCGAAATATAAGATTGATGTTCAAGTTGGAGATTCTGTAAAAATTGTTGATGGACCATTTAAAGATTTTGATGGGAAAATCTCTGAAATCGATGAGAAAAAAGGAAAAATTAAAGTTCTTGTTTCAATGTTTGGAAGAGAAACTCCAGTTGAACTTGATTTTTTGCAAATAAAAAAATTATAAAATTATGTCAAAACCTATTAAAACTATTATTAAATTGCAAATTCCTGCTGGACAGGCAGCTCCAGCGCCTCCAGTTGGTCCTGCTTTGGGTCAGCATGGTTTGAATATTCAAGATTTTTGTTCTAAATTCAATAATGCTACTAAGGAAATGCAGGGAGATATTATTCCTGTTGAGATTATTGTTTACGAGGACAGGACTTTTGATTTTAATCTAAAGACACCGCCAGCAGCTGAATTATTGAAAAAAGCAGCTGGTATTAAAAAGGGATCTGGAGAAGCTCTTAAGACAAAAGCTGGAAAAGTTACCAAAGATCAAATAAGAGAAATCGCAGAAAAAAAGATGGTTGATTTGAATGCTTATGATATTGAGCAGGCAATGAAAATCATTGAAGGTACAGCCCGTAATATGGGTATTGAAGTAAAATAAAGAAGACACTAATAAAGCCCTGAAACTTGGGGCTTTATTTCTTTTCTGCAATAGGGTAGTATTGATATATGGAATATAAGCCGACAATTGGGCTGGAAATACATTCTGAATTAAAGACAAAAAGTAAGATGTTTTGTCAGTCCTTGAATAATCCTGACGAGGAAAAACCTAATACAAATATTTGTCCTGTTTGTATGGGTCATCCCGGTACATTGCCTGTTATTAACAAAAAAGCAGTTGATTTGGTTATTAAAACAGGTATGGCTTTGAATTGTAAAATCAATAAGGATTCTAAGTTTGATCGTAAAAATTATTTTTATCCTGATTTACCAAAGGGGTACCAAATCTCACAATATGATAAGCCGTTGTGTTTGGGTGGATTTTTGCAGATTGGTGATAAAAAAATTAATATAACTCGCATTCATTTAGAAGAGGACGCGGGAAAATTAATTCATTCTAAAGATGGTTCTTTGGTTGATTTTAATCGCGCAGGCGTTCCTTTAATGGAATTAGTAACTGAGCCAGATATTTCATCTGGCGTGGAAGCAAGAAAATTTTGTGAAGAATTGCGATTGATTTTGAAATATTTGAATGTTTCCGATGCTAATATGGAAAAAGGTCAAATGCGTTGCGAAGTAAATATTTCTTTGAGAGCTGAAAAAGATAAGGAATTTGGAACAAAAGTTGAAATTAAGAATTTGAATTCCTTTAAAGCTGTTGAACGTGGTATTGATTATGAAATAAAAAGACAGGCGAGCGCTCTTGATTCTGGCGAGAAAATAATTCAGGAAACAAGAGGTTGGGATGAAAATAAGCAAAAAACATTTTCTCAAAGGACGAAAGAAGAGGCAAAAGATTATCGTTATTTTCCAGAGCCAGATTTACCACCTTTGAATATTAATCAGGAAGAAATAAATATTATTAAATGTTCTGTTCCAGAATTGCCTCAAAGTCGGCGAGAAAGGTTTGTTAAAGAATATAAATTGCCAGAGCAGGATATTAATGTTTTAGTCTCTAATAAAGATTTATCTGATTTTTTTGAACAAGTTGTTTCAGAGCTTGAAACATGGCTGAAAATAAAAAATGTTGGTGATGTTCAGCCAATGATTAAATTGACAGCTAATTATATTTTAACTGAGCTTCAAAAACTTTTATTAACATCTAAGAAGAATATGAATAATTGTCGTATTAGTCCTGAAAATTTTGCTGAATTTATTGTAATGATTAAGCAGGGAGAGATTTCCAGTTCTGCCGCTCAAACAGTTTTAAAAGAGATGTTTGAGACAGGCGCTGATCCGTCTCATATTATTGAAGAAAAGGGATTAAAACAAGTGAGTGATGTTTCTTCTTTAGAAAATATTATTGAACAGGTAATTAAAGAAAATCCAGGACCAGTTGGAGATTTTAAATCTGGCAAAGAAAATGCTTTGCAGTTTTTGATTGGTAAAACAATGGCTTTATCAAAAGGCCAAGCCAATCCCCAGGTGGTTGGCGATATACTAAGAAAGAAACTTCTCAACTAACTCCTTTGCTTCTTGATAATTTTTTATCCATTTGATTCTCTTATCTCTTTTGAACCAAGTCATTTGTCTTTTTGCATATTGACGAGTGTGGAGTTTAATTAATTCTTTTGTTTTGTTTAAAATTAACTCAGTATTTAACTCAGTATTTAAATACGTAATTAATTCTTTATATCCGATTCCACTTAACGCAGGCAAGTCTGATGGATATTTTTTAAGCAGATTTTTAACTTCATTAATCAATCCTGCTTCAAACATTTTTTCAACTCTCTGATTGATCTTCTCATCAAGAGTTTTTTTGTTTAATTTTATTCCAATTTGCAAAATATCAAAAATCGGTTTACCTTTTCTTTTTTGTTCGGAAAATGGTTTTTTAGTTAAGATACAAATTTCAATAGCCCTAATTAATCTTCTTTTATTATTTTTATCAATAATAATATTGGGATCAAGCTTCTTTAATTTTTTAAATAATTGTTCAGAGTTTAATTTTTCTAGTTCTTTTCTTAATTCTTTATTTGGCTTAACTTGGGGGATATCCAAATTATCAACAATAGCCTGAATGTATAATCCAGTTCCTCCGACTAAAAATGGAATTTTAATTTCATTGATTTTATTAATTGCTAGTTCTTTATATTCCGCCAAAGTGAATTCTTGATTTGGTTTAATAATATTTATTAAATATTGTGGTTCTTTTGATTTGGCAGTTCCGATGTCCATTTCTTTGTAAATTTGTCGTGAATCAGCTGAAACTATTTCTCCTTTGAATTTTTTAGAAAGCTTAATAGCCAATTCTGATTTTCCAGAAGCGGTTGGGCCGAGTATAACAATAAGTTTTTTAAGTCTTGACATCATTTTTAAATTATGATAAATATTAATTAATGGATTACAGGTTTTATGGGGATCTGCACATCCTATCCTTCGATGGGGACGTGCAAAAAAGCGCGTCCCTTTTTTCTTTAATTTATAGCGTTTAAAAGATTCAGAAGAATTTTCTTTCTTTGTTTTTTCTCAAAAGAAGATATCGTGTCTTTTAGTTTGGACGCGGAAGTCTGCGGACGCGGGGAATAAGAAGCGATATAAGCTTTATAAAATTTTATTTCTTTTATCAAATTAACAGTGTCTTGAAATTGTTTTTTAGTTTCTCCTGGGAATCCGACAATTATATCAGTTGATATTTTAGCGTTAGGAATTTTTTTATAAATCTTTCTTATTAATCCTTTATAATGTTTAATATTATAATTTCTGTTCATTTTTTTAAGAATAGAATTACTTCCTGATTGGACTGGTAAATGTATTTCTCTGGATATTTTTTCATTTTTAGCAATAACATCTATTAATTCATCAGACATATCTTTAGGATGAGAAGTCATGAATTTAATTTTGAAATCTCCTGAAATTTTGCAAATTATTTCTAATAATTTTGGAAAATTTATTTTATCATCATTATAACTATTAACATTCTGTCCTAAAAGCATTATCTCTTCGTATCCTTTTTTAATTAAACATTTTATTTCTTTTATAATATCTTTAGCTGGTCTAGAAATTTCTCGTCCGCGAGTATATGGTACAACACAATAACTGCAAAAATTATTACATCCGTTCATAATTGGGATAAAAGCTTTTTTATCATTCTTGTGCTTTTGTATATTATTAAATTCAATAATCGGCCATATTTTATCAACTTGGCTTTTTAATCTTTCTTTATCTTTTTCTAATAAACAACCAGTTAAAATTAGTTTAATTTTTCTCTTTTGATTATTAATTTTTTTAATCTTGCTGTTTATTCTGTTGATAGCTGATTGTCTCACGGAGCAAGCATTGATAATAATTAGATCTGCTTTTTCTATTATATCAGTTTCTTTATATCCTTTTTTTTCTAATTTTCCAGCCATTCTCTCAGAATCGCATTCATTCATTTGACAGCCGTAGGTGATAATGTGATATTTCATACGATTAGATTAACAGAAGAATAGGCTATTTTCAAGCTAATCATAATATACTTACATTGATTTTTTTAAACTATTTTAGTAGAATAAAAATAAAGATTAAGAAGTTAGTATATAATTTTTTCATAAACTTTAGATTATCCGCGGACATTATATTCAATATTATTTTTGCCCCTTACGAAAGTTTTTTATATCTAAATACTTAATTCATAATGTATGACAACAAAAAAACATGATATTAGCAAATGGCCCATTCCTGCTTGTTTATTCATAGGTATTGGAATTGGATTGCTTTTGTTTGATCAATTTCCTGTAGCAATTCTTGCATTTGCATTAATAGGATTGGGTCTGGGCATTTTGATAACTTTCATAGCTTCAAGAAAAAAGGGGCAAAAATAAAACTCTTCGGAATTTTTTTGCTTTGCAAAAAACCGTCTTGCAGACTATTCCTCGTTCCTATCGGAAGAATATAACAGAGATTAAGAGGAAAATCCTTGCAGGATTTTACCCAAATTGAATTTTTGGAGGTCGCTACGCTCCACTCTCAAAAATCCAACTTCTCTTAATCGCGATGTTATCCAAAATGTCGCTTCGCTCCATTTATTAATATTGGGATTGGGCGATTTTTTATTTTATTGTAAATTTTTTTCAAGATATGTTATAATTAATTTATTATGAATGAAATATATCTATCAATTATTATTCCAGCGTATAAAGAGGAAAAGGGGATTGGAAATTCTCTCTTGGCCATTGATAAATATTTGTCTAAACAAGAATATTCCTATGAAATTATCATTGTTAATGATGGATCAAAAGATAAAACAGCAGAAGTGGTTAAGAAATTTTCTGAATTAGTCAAAAATATTAGATTGATAGATAACAAGGAAAATCATGGCAAGGGTTATGTTGTTCGGCAAGGGTTATTAGAGGCGAAAGGTCGTTATCGTCTTTTTACAGATGCTGACAATTCCACGTCTATTGACCATTTAGATAAGGTTTGGCCTTTCTTTGAAAAAGGATACGAAATAGTTATTGGATCTCGCGATGAAAAAGATGCTAAAGGCGCTGGTCAAGCAGTGCCTCAGTCATTTTTCAAAAGAATGCTTGGGAATATGGGGAATGTGTTAATTCAAATATTAGCTGTTTGGGGGATATGGGATACTCAATGCGGTTTTAAAATTTTAACAAAAGAAGCTGCAGAAGATATTTTTACAAGATGTATTATTGATAGATGGGGTTTTGATATTGAAATGCTTGCCATAGCTAAGCGATTGAAATATAAGATAGGGATAATTCCAGCTTATTGGGTTAATCGCGCCGATAGCAGAGTTAGTATCTGGGGATATTTAAAAACTTTTTTGGAATTATTTAAAGTAAAATATAATTTAATAACAGATAAATATAATTTGAAAAATACAAGGAATGGCAGTTAGCGATATTAAAAAAATACAAAAAAGTAAAAGTCCTTCAGAACTGAGAATGGATTTAGTTTCTAATGATTGGGTTGTAATTGCTACAGGGCGTTCTAGAAGGCCTGAAAGTTTTTCTAAAAATCATAAGAATAAAAATAAAGAACCTGTTTCAAAAAAGGATTGTCCTTTTTGTCAAAAAGAAGAATTAGGAACAGCTATTTTTAGAAATTATAGACAAGATGGTTCTTGGATCGCTCTTTCAATACCTAATAAATATCCAGCTTTTGCTCCGTCGCTTTTTTTGAAAGACAAAGAATCTAGTTATAAAGAAATTCTTAACGAAAAAAAAGTTGGTCCGAACAGAGTTATGGATGGGTATGGATTTCACGAGGTTATTATAACTTATGATCATGTTAAGCCAATGGCGCTTTTTTCAGAAGAGGATGTTGAGGGTGTTATTGATGTTTATAAAAATAGATATTTGGCTTTGATGAATCAGAAATTTATTAAATATGTTTCTATATTTCATAATCATGGGCGAGAAGCAGGTGCTTCAGTTGCTCATCCGCATTCCCAATTAATAGCTATTCCTATTATTGATCCAGGATTAAGAAAAAGTATTTATGGAGCTGAAGCGTTTTATGTAAGTCATGGGGAATGTGTTTATTGTACGATGTTAAAATGGGAAATGGAGGACGGGCAAAGAATAATTTATGAAAATGATGAATTTGTTGTTTTGTGTCCATTTGCTCCGCAGGTTTCTTTTGAAGTAAGAGTTTATCCGAAAAAACATCAGCCATATTTTGAAAATATTGTTGGTAGAGAAAAAAAACTTTTTGCTGATGCTTTGAAAACAGCTTTGTATAAGATTTATAAAGCATTAAAAAATCCATCTTATAATTATTATATTCATACTTCTCCATGCGATGGAGCAAATTATGATTTTTATCATTGGCATGTTAATATATTACCTAAGACATCTGTTTGGGCTGGATTTGAGCTTAGCACTGGCATAGAAATTTCAACTATTGAGCCGGAGAGAGCAGCTGAGTTCTTGAGAAAGTTTTAGAATATGGTTATTCCTCCAGAAATTATAATTTTAATAATTAGCGCTGTTCCTATTAGCGAATTGCGAGGCGCTATTCCTTTAGCAATAGGAGTTTATAATTTCTCGCCATGGAGCGCGTTTGTATTGGCGGTGATCGGAAATATAATTCCTATTATTTTTTTGCTTTGGTTGTTGGGATGGATTTCTGATTATTTAAGTCATCATTTTTATTATTTTAACAGATTTTTTGCATGGCTTTTTAAGAGAACAAGAGAAAAGCATAGCAATCGGTTTGAAATTTGGGGCAGTTTAGCTTTGGTATTATTTGTTGCAATTCCATTGCCTATGACTGGCGGATGGAGTGGTGCGGTTGCAGCTTTTGTTTTTGGAATTCCTTTCAAAAAAGCTTTTCCTTTGATTTGTCTTGGCATTATTATTGCTGGTATAATAGTTACATTAGGAAGTATAGGAATATTTGGTATTTAATTTTTATGTCTAAAAAAACATTTATTATCGCAAATTGGAAATGTAACCCGACTACAAAAAAAGAAGCAGATCGGATTTTTAAGACAGTGAAAGAAGGTATTAATAAAACAAAAAAAACACAAGTTGTTTTTTGTCCGCCGTTTGTTTGGATACCATCATTAATATCTAGCGAGAATAGCGGATATGCATTAGGCGCGCAAAATTGTCATTGGGAAAATAGAGGCACTTTTACAGGTGAAGTTTCTCCATTAATGCTCAAAGATTTAGGATGTAAGTATGTTATTGTTGGTCATTCTGAAAGGAGAAATTATTTTGGCGAAACAGATGAAATAATAAATAGAAAAATTAAAACTATTTTAAAAAGTAATCTTATTCCAATATTATGTATAGGGGAAAAAGAAAGAGAAGATAACGAAATGGGGTTAATTGTTGAGAAGCAATTAAAAAAGGATTTAGATGGAATTCTGAAAAGCAAGATTAAAGATATTATTATTGCTTATGAACCAATTTGGGCAATTAGCAAAGGAGCTATTGGGAGCGGTAAGCCATGCCTTCCAGATGATGCGGTTAAAGCAAGTTTGTTTATAAAGAAAACATTAATGACTCTTTACAATCGCAGTACTGCTGATAAGGCAGTAATTCTTTATGGCGGAAGTGTGAATAGCCAGAATATTTTTGATTATGTTAAAGAAGAATCAATCAATGGCGTTTTAGTTGGCGGAGCAAGTTTACAAGCAAATGATTTTATTAAGATAGTAAAAAAGACTGAAGAATTATGAAAACGTTGCGCGATGTTAATGTTAAGAATAAGAGAATTTTAGTAAGAGCAGATTTTAATGTTCCTTTAGAGAATGGGGAAATTATTGATAATTTTAAGATTGAGGCGGTTTTGCCAACTATTAAATATTTATTAGATCAAAATGCAAAAATTATTTTATTGACTCATCTTGGACGGCCAAATGGTAGGGTAGTGGAAGAGTTAAGAGTGGATAATTTGGCGCAAAAGTTTTCCGAACTAATTGATCGGCCAGTTAAGAAGCTTAATGATTGTATTGGTCTTGAAGTTGAAAAAGAAATTGAGGAAATGAATTCGGGACAGATAATTTTTTTAGAAAATGTTCAGTTTCATTCGGGCGAAAAAGAGAAGAGTCAGGAATTTATTAAATCATTAGCTAAGTTAGCTGATGTTTTTGTTATGGAAGCGTTTGGTCAAGCGCATCGTGATTATGCTTCAATTAGTGGAGTGCCTAAAGAAATACCAAGTTGTGCTGGATTATTATTTGAAAAAGAAATAAAAAATCTTTCAAAGGTGTTAAATAATTCAGAACATCCTTTAACAGTTGTTATTGGCGGGGCAAAGATTTCAACTAAGATAAGAATGATTAAGAATTTTCTTAAAAAAGCTGATGATTTGATTTTAGGAGGAGCGCTGGCAAATGTTGTTATTGCAGCTAAGGGATTTGCTATTGGAAAATCAAAAATTGAAGAAAATATGGTTGAAGGTATTAAGAAAATGGAATTAACAAATATTAAATTACATATTCCAGTAGATGTTATTGTTTCTGATGATTATTCTGGAAAATCTTTTGCTAATGTTTCGCCAGTAGGCAGGACAAAAGAAAATGAAATAATTTTAGATATAGGTCCAGATACAATTGATTTATTTAAAGATATTATTAAGCAATCAAAAACTATTATTTGGAATGGGCCAATGGGTCTTTTGGAATCAGAAAGGTTTTCTAATGGAAGTGAGAGAATAGCAGAAGCAATTGCTAACAGCGATGGGTTTTCTGTTGTTGGAGGCGGAGAATCAATAATTCTTTTAAACCGTCTCGGGATTAAAGATAAAATTGATCATATCTCAATAGGAGGAGGAGCAATGCTTAGTTTTTTGGCTGGAGAGAAATTGCCAGGCATAGAAGCATTAGAATAGCGAAGATTGATATTTTTTCAAGATTAATTAGATTTTTTTTGAGAAATTTCTCTTTTGGTATATGATGGAATAATGAAATGGATTTTAAAATCAAAAGCGCCAGAAGAGTTTGCTAAAAAATTTCCAGAATATTCTTCTTTAATTATTCAATTGTTGTATGATCGTGGATTAAAAACGCAAAAACAAATTGATGAGTTTTTTAATCCTGATTATGAGCAGGATTTTCATGATCCTTTTTTATTAAAGGATATGGGAAAAGCAGTTAAGCGGATCAGAAAAGCAATTAGGAAGAAAGAGAAAATATTAATTTTGGGCGATTATGATGCTGATGGTGTTTGTTCATCAGCCATTT
Organism: Patescibacteria group bacterium; assembly: GCA_042571625.1. GTDB lineage: Bacteria > Patescibacteriota > Minisyncoccia > Portnoybacterales > UBA2143 > JBHPFQ01. The sequence continues at coordinate 17,913 of JBHPFQ010000011.1, forward strand.
TATATTTGACATTAAAGCATTTAGGATATAAAAAGCCAAGTATTTATATTCCAGATCGTGATAAAGAAGGGCATGGATTAAACAAAAATGCTATAAAAGAAATTGCTGACAATAAAGTAAATTTAATTATTACAGTGGATTGCGGAAGTCGTGATATTGAAGAGGTTGATTTTGCCAAATCATTAGGAATTGATGTTATTATTACCGATCATCATGAGGTTGGTAGCAAATTGCCTAATGCTGTTGCTGTTATTGATTTTCATCAAAATGGAGATAAGTATCCATTTAAATATTTAGCAGGAGCAGGAGTCGCGTATAAGTTAGCTTGCGCGCTTTTGCCGTCTGGCGATATTTTTAAAAAGTGGCTGTTAGATTTAACAGCGGTTGCAACAGTTGCAGATGTTATGCCTATTATTGGAGAAAACCGCGCTATTGTTTTATATGGATTAAGCGTTTTAGCTCAAACAAAATCAATTGGGTTAAAGGAATTAATGAATGTTTCTGGAGTAGAGCCGAAAATTATTCAATATTCAATGAATGGAGAGGCGCCAGATACTAATTTGAATACTTTTACTTTGGGTTTTACTTTGGGGCCAAGATTGAATGCGGCAAGTAGAATGGGCCATGCTAATACTGCTTTTCGACTTTTAGTTACAAAAGATAAACAGGAAGCTTTAGATCTTGCAAAACTATTAAATAGCAAAAATACAGCTCGGCAAACATTAACTAATAAGATATATAAAGAAATACAAGAAAGATTGGATAGATTATTTATTAAGAATAGAACTTCAAAATTGATTTTTGAAGGAAGTCATAATTGGCCTGTTGGATTAGTCGGACTAGTGGCTTCTAAAGTGGTTGATAAATATTATTGCCCAGCTTTTATTTATTGCGAAAAGAAAGATATTATTCAAGCATCTGGAAGAAGTATTCCCTCATTTGATTTAATTGAAGCGATTACAAAATGTTCTAATTATTTAGAACGTTATGGAGGGCATAAGGGAGCGGCTGGTTTTACTTTGAAAAAAGAAAATATTGAGCATGTTAAGAAGATACTTACTAAATTTGTTGAAAGCAAATTACGTGGGAAAAAATTAGAAAAAAGTTTGGAGATAGACGCGGAATTATTTTTTGATGATATTAGTTGGGTAAATTACGATCAAATCCAACGTTTTGCTCCTTTTGGGAAAGATAATTCAGAGCCGAAGTTTTTAATGAAGGGTGCTGAAATTATTGATTTAAAAATTGTTGGAAACGGAAGCAAACATTTAAAACTTGATTTAAGGATTAAAAATAAAGAAAAAAATTTAGCTAAAAATATTAAGGCGATTGGATTTAATTTAGGAGAGTGGAAGGAAAAAATAAAGATAGGTGATATTATTGATTTGGTTTTTGAATTTACTGTTAATGAATGGAATGGCTATCGGAATTTACAAATGAAGATTATTGATTTAGATAAATCATGATTAATGGT
>JBHPFQ010000012.1:0-19143 GCA_042571625.1 Patescibacteria group bacterium
TAAATCAAAGTTTTTCCTTAATTATTTCAATTATTTTATCAATCTTAATGTTGATAAAATAATTGAAATAATTAAGGAAAAACTTTGATTTACATAAAAGGGGCTTATAAAAAGTAAAAAGTCCCTTTTAAAATATATGAATAATAAATTTTATGTTATTTGTGATAATATTCGTAGCTTGGAAAATATAGGGTCTATTTTTAGAACTTCTGATGCTTTGGGTGTGGAGAAAATTTTTTTATGCGGTATTTGCGGATGTCCTCCTAATGATAAAATTTCCAAAACAGCTTTAAACGCAGAAGAAAATGTTTCATGGGAATATTGTTCAAAAACTTGGAGAATTATTGATAAATTAAAAAAACAAGGTATTTCTATTATAGTTTTAGAACAAGCAAAAAATAGTATAATTTATACAAAATTTAAACCAAAATTTCCCTTGGCTTTAGTTATAGGGAATGAAGTTAATGGTGTTTCTCAAGCGGTTTTAAATCGTGCCGATAAAATTATTCATCTTCCAATGAAAGGCAAGAAAGAATCTTTGAACGTGTCTGTGGCTTTTGGCGCGGCGGGGTATTGGGTTAATAGTGAAATATAAATATGTTTTTCAAAATCATAAAAAAACATTCTAAATCTAAAGCAAGATTAGGTATTATTAAAACAAAAAATGGGGTAATGCATACGCCTGCTTTTTTTCCCGTGGCGACTAAGGCGACGGTTAAAAGTTTAACGCCAGAGGAAATTGATTTTGATGGAATTTTAGCTAATACATATCATTTGTATTTACAGCCTGGAAGTAAGATAGTAAAAAAAATGGGCGGTTTGCATAAATTTATGAATTGGAAAGGTGTGATGGCAACTGACAGCGGAGGATATCAGGTTTTTAGTTTGGGTTTTGGATTGGAGCGTAAAACAGGAAAGATTTTGAAGGGAATTGAATATAAAAAACAAACAGGCAAGCTGGTTAAAATAGATGAAGACGGCGTAATTTTTACTTCTCATTTGGACGGTTCTAAGCATAGATTTACTCCTGAATTTTCAATTAAAATTCAGGAGGAGTTAGGAGCGGATATTATTTTTGCTTTTGATGAATGCACTTCTCCTTTGGTAAGTATAGGATATACAAGAAAATCTATGGAAAGAACGCATCGTTGGGCGGAAAGATGTTTGAAAGCTCATAAAAGAGAAAATCAATATCTTTTTGGAATTGTCCAAGGAGGCCCTTTTAAGAATTTAAGGATTGAAAGCGCTAAATTTATTGGCAATCTTCCTTTTGATGGTTTTGGGATTGGCGGTTCTTTTGGGAAAGATGAAATGAAAAATACGTTAGATTGGATAATCCCAAATCTTCCTGAGAATAAGCCAAGACATTTACTTGGTATTGGATATTTAAAGGATATTAAAGATGCGGTTAAGAAAGGGATTGATTTGTTTGATTGTGTTCATCCGACAAGATTGGCAAGGCATGGTATGTTATTAACTGATAACAAGGAAATAAATATTTGTAAATCAATTTACAAAATGGATAAGAAGCCGATTATGAATTGCGATTGTTATGTTTGTAAAAATTTTTCCAGAGCATATATTAATCATCTTTTTAGAGCTAATGAAATGCTTGGGCCACGTTTATCAACAATCCATAATCTTCATTTTATGTCCAAGTTTATGGAAAAAATTAGACAAGATATTGGAAACGATAAATAATGTATGGTATAATTCCTGCATATAATTAATCAAAAAATATGCCAAAAATATTTATTACGAGAGAAATTCCTGAAAAAGGAATTAAGATGTTAAAAGATAAAGAATGGGATGTTTCTGTAGGACCGGAGGGAAGTATTTCGCGCGAGGATTTATTAAAGAGTGTTAAAGGAGTTGATGCTATCCTTTCTGTGTTAACCGAAAAAATTGACGCCGAAGTTATGGACGCGGCTGGCGAGCAATTAAAAGTCATTGCTAATTATGCTGTCGGTTATAATAATATTGACGTGGAAGAGGCAAAGAAAAGAAATATAATGGTGACTAATACTCCGGGAGTTTTAACTAATGCGGTAGCTGAGCATACAATTGCGATGATTTTTGCTATTGCTGAAAGAATTGTAGAAGCGGATAGATTTACTAGGGCTGGTAGATATAAGGCGTGGGGTCCGAAATTATTATTAGGAGCTGATATTCAAGGTAAAACATTAGGGATTGTTGGTATGGGCAGGATTGGCTCGGCAGTCGCTCAAAGAATGCAGGATGGTTTTGATTTGAAAATAATTTATTATGATGTTAATCGTAATGAAGAATTAGAACAGAAATTTAGCATGGAGTATCGTGAAATTAATGAATTGATGAAAGAAGCTGATTTTATAAGTTTGCATACGGCTTTAACTAATGAGACTAAACACTTAATTAATGAAGAGAGATTGAACATGATGAAGCCGACAGCCTATTTAATAAATACTTCTCGAGGACCTGTTATTGACGAAAAGGCATTAATTAAAGTTTTAAAAGATAAGAAAATCGCTGGGGCAGCTTTAGATGTTTTTGAGAATGAGCCAGAGTTAATGCCAGGATTAACTGATCTAGAAAATGTTGTTATAACTCCACATATTGCTTCAGCAACCGAAGGAACGCGCGATAAAATGTCTGAAATGGCTGTTGGAAATATTATTTCCGTGTTAGAAGGAGAGACGCCAGCTAATTTGGTTGAGTAGATGGGGAAGAAGTTATCACAAAAATTTTATCAACAACCAACATTGCAGGTTGCCCAAGGACTCTTGGGCAACTTTTTAATTCGGAAGATTGGTAATAAAAGAAGAATTATAGGCAAGATCATTGAAACTGAAGCGTATTTTGGGTTTGATGATAAAGCGTCGCATGCATCGCGGGGTATTACGCCAAGAAATAAGGTAATGTTTGGTTCGGCTGGATATTGGTATGTTTATTTTATATATGGGAATTATTATTGTTTAAATATTGTGACAGAAAAAAAAGATTATCCATCAGCAGTTTTAATTAGGGCATTGGAGCCGATTGATGGGATTGATTTGATGAAAGAAAATCGCGGTAAAGATGATTTATGTTCTGGTCCAGGAAAGCTTTGCCAAGCATTACAAATTGATAAAAGCTTGAATAATATCAAAGCATTTGGAAATAATTGTCAGTTATGGATTGAAAATGGAGAAACAATTAAGCCATCTAAAATTATCGTCGCAAAAAGGATTGGCGTGGATTACGCTGGTAAATGGGCTAATAAAAAATGGAGGTTTTATATCTAAGATAACTATTGACAAATATTCTGTATGTGTTAGTATAATAATATTGTTATTTTCAAATTTTTAATAATCTTTTTAACAGGAGAAAGTTATGTTGACTCAAGAAAGAATGCAAGAAACAGCGAATGCGATTGTTTTGGAAGCATTAGAAAAAAAATTAGTTTCGATCATTTCATTGAATATACAACAAACCCAGGTAATTAATTTCTGGGTAAAAGAGCAGATCAATATTAGAATTATGAAATTGGTTGGAGATGAATCTCATAATTGTAGGGAAAAAATTAAAGAATTAAAGAGGGAAGTTAAAAAATTTAACATTCCAAAGAAGATTCTTAAGAAATTGACAGATATTTACAAATATCAAAATTTAATGTTTTCAAAGAAAAATGTTATGGATTCCGATTTAAAGGATTTGTATCAAAAGATATTCTATGAGAATTTTCCAACCGGATTTATAAATTAACGAAAATAAACAAATATAGCGATCCGAAAAAAAATCGGATCGCTGTTTTATTTGCTACAAATTTTAATAGGTGATATACTAAAAATATAATTAAATATAATTAAATATAATTAAAAAATATGAATAAAAAAACAACAATTTTAGGTATTATTGCGATAGCGTTTTTCGGGGGGATAATTTGGCATTTTGGTCCAAAAGTAAATACAGAAAGACAAACAGCTTCTATTTTGGATAATAAGGATAATGCAGGAGAAGAACAGGTTAATTTAATTGAAGAAGAGTTTTTTTTAGGCAGTCCAGACGCGCCAGTAACTATGGTGGAATATTCAAGCCATTTGTGTGGACATTGCTCTGTTTTTCATGATCAAACATTACCTTTACTTATTGATAAGTATGTTAAAACAGGAAAGATTAAGATAATCCCTCGTCTTCTTTCTCCTGTGGAATTAGGAATGACTGTTCTTTGCGCTCAAGAACAAGGAAAGTTTCAGGAGATGAATGAATATCTATTTAAAAATGTTAAGGATATTAAATCAGCGGATGATCTAAAAGAAAAAGTCGTAGAAGCTGGATTAAATAAAGAAAACTTTAGTACTTGTTTTGATTCTGCCAGATATGAAGAAAATATTGCGGAATGGTTTGGGAAGGCAGAAGAATTTAATGTTAGCGGAACTCCTACATTCTTTATTAACGATCAAGAGATTTCCGGTAATCAACCAATAAGTGAATTTGAAAGAGTAATTGAAGAAGAATTAGCCAAAAATTAGCCAGATGCAATAAATGGCTTTGATCATAGAAAAAAAGCATATAAAGGATTTTGTTAAGCAACTTAGACAGAAGTTTATTGTTATTGACTCTACAAAGAAAAATGGTATTTTGCCAGAGGCAAAAAAACATGTTTTTCCTCCGAAACAAGAAATTTTTAAGTTTTATGCTGAAAAAGGATATGCAGATAATCCTATTGAAAAAAAGAAATTTGTCATTTTCGGATTAAATCCGGCTGATTTGAGAGCTATTGTTTTTTTAGATAAAATAATGAAGACTCCAGAGCCGGATTTTTTTTATTTTCAAAAAAGGAAAAAAACAATAATAATTGGCTTATCTGATTATTCTTTGGATTCTATGATTGGCGGGGATATTATTTTTGAGAAAATTAATCCTAAACAATATCAAGTATTGTTTTTGTCAAATAAAGGTAGAAAGTTATCTAAAAATAAATTTTTTAAGAAAATTAAAAATCCAAAAATTAAGAAATATTTATATAGAAAAACTCCATTAGATAAAATGCTTTTGGATCCTGAATTATTGTCTGATGCAGTAGATTGGTCACGAAATCATAAAATTTGGGAGGAATTAGAGAAAAAATGTTTGGGATGCGGAAATTGTTCTTATGTTTGTCCATTGTGTTATTGTTTTTCTATGGAAGATAAAATTAGTTTAGACGATAAAGAATGTGTTAGGTGTAGATTATGGGATTCATGTACTTTGCCAGAATTTGCCGAAGTTGCTGGTGGCCATGATTTTCATAAAGGAGTTAAAGAGAGATATTATAATTGGTTTTATCATAAATTTGTTCGAGGTTATAAGGAATATGGAAGGTCTTTATGCGTGGCTTGTAATCGGTGCCAGAAATATTGTCCTGCGGAAATTGACATAGAAAAGATTTTATTAAAAATAGTTAAAGATTATAAACATGAAAAATCTTTATAAGCCATTTAAGGTTAAAATTTCTAAGATAGAAGAACTTTCCGTTAATGTTAAATTATTTCGTTTAAAAAAAGAATTTGGAAGCTTCTTTAGAATTGACGGTGAGATATGTTTTACTCCTGGGCAATTTGTTTTAATAAGTAATTTTGGTTATGGAGAAGCCCCGTTCGGAGCTGCTTCATCACCATTTAAAAATTCATATATTGACGTGGTTGTTCGTAAAACAGGTAATTTAACTAAGTCATTACATGACTTGAAACAAGGAGATGAAATATTTATGCGTGGACCTTATGGTAATGGATTTCCTTTGAAATTTATGCAGGGAAAAGATGTAGTCATGGTTACTGGCGGATGTGGCATTCCGCCGATTGCTTCGTTAATTAAGTATATTATTGGGAACAGAAGAGATTTTAATAATGTTTATTTAATTTATGGAGCGCGAACGCCTGCTGATATTTTGATGAAGAAGCAAATTAATTCGTGGAAAAAGAAAATTAAAGTTTTACTAACTGTAGATAAACCAGATAAGAAATGGAAAGGTTCTGTTGGCATGGTTTCAGAATTAATTAATAATATAAAGATTGATCCAATTAACACAGTTGCAGCTATGTGCGGACCTGGGCCGATGATGGATGCTTTGGAAAAAATATTAAGACCTTTGGGAATTTCGGACAGGAGAATTTTTGTAAGCATGGAAAGGAAAATGCAATGTGGAGTAGGTAAATGTCAGCATTGTGCTGTTGGGGATAAGTATGTTTGTTCTGATGGCCCTGTATTTAATTTTGATGAGATTGATAAAAGTTGGGATTAAAATTATGAATAAACCGCGTATTGCAATATTTGATTTTACCGACTGCGAGGGATGTCAGGTAAAGATTATTTCTCTTAAAGAGAAAATTTTAGCGTTGGAAAACAAGGTAGATATTATTAATTGGAGGTTGGCGCAGGAACGCGCGGAAAAAGGACCTTATGATGCCGTGTTTATTGAAGGAACTCCAATAACAAAAGATGAGATAGAAACTTTAAAATATCTTAGAGATAGCTCTAAGATATTAATAGGTTTAGGAAGTTGCGCGACTTTAGGAGGAATTCCAGCAATAGTTAATAAGAAAGATAGAAGAAAATGGTATGATAAAATATATGGTAAAGAATATAAGCCAAGAGGAATTGATGCCTTGCCATTATCTGCTTATGTTAAGGTTGATTATTTGGTAAATGGTTGTCCAGTCCAAGAAGATCAGTTAGAGAGAGTTTTTGAAGAATTATTAAACGGTAAAAAATTATCATATCGTGGATATTCAGTTTGTTTTGAGTGTAAAGTAGCTGGTAATCCATGCCGTTTGATAGATAATAAGCCGTGCTTAGGTCCGATTATTCAGGGAGGGTGCGGGGCGATTTGTATTAGCGGAGGTTCGCCTTGTTATGGATGTTTTGGAATAAGAAAACAAGCAAATATCCCTGCTTTAATGGATATTTTACAAAAGAAATTTACAAAAAAAGAAATTAATAGATATTTTAGTATGTTTTTAAATCATGTTAGCAGATAATTTTATAGCTAAAATTGAAGGGCATGGTAGTTTAACGATTGATTGGAAAAAAGAGAAAGTTCAGCTTAACATTCATGAAGGTGAACGTCTTTTTGAGGGAATGTTAGTTGAACGGACTGCTGAAGAAATGCATTGGATTACTCCACGTATTTGCGGAGTTTGCCCGACAGCTCATAATTTAGCTTCTTTGAATGCTTTAGAAAACGCATTAGGAATTAATCCTTCCAATGTTACTATTTTATTGCGGGATTTAATGCAATGCGGTCAGATGATTCAAAGCCATGTTTTGCATTTGTTTTTTTTAGTTGCTCCAGATTATTTAGGAATTGACAGAGCGACAGAATTAGCGAAAAAAGATATGGTTTTATTTAAGCAGATTTTGTCTTTAAAAGGAGTTAGTGATGATATTGTTCATCTGGTTGGTGGACGTAATGTTCATCCAACTAGGACAACTATTGGAGGTTTTCATAAAATGCCAACGAAATCCAATTTAAATAAGTTATTTAAAAAATTGGAAAAAACAAAAAAAGCAGCTGAGAAATCTGTTGAAGTTTTTATGTCTTTTGAATATCCAGAATTAAAAGTTGACTTAGAATTGGCAGCACAGGAAAATGGAAAAATTGTTTCTGTAAATTCTAAAAATATCAACAAGAAAAAAACTTCCTTAATAGAAGATTATAAAAAAGACATTCAGGAAGAAATCAGGGATTATTCTACGGCCAAATTTTCTAAATATAAGGGAAAAGAGTTTTTAGTAGGAGCTTTGGCAAGGGTTGCGATTGCTAAAGGTTTTGAAAAATATAAACTTGATTTTGAAAATCCTTTTTATAATAATCCGGCACAGGCAATAGAAATTTTGCATTATCATCAAAAAGCAAGAAATATTATTGAGAAATTATTAGATATTAAATTAGATAGGAATAGATTAATTAAGCCGTGTTCTAATCCGTTATTAAAAGGTATTGGATCAACAGAAGCTCCGCGCGGAGGACTTTATCACGAAGTTCATTTAAAGGGAAGCAAGAAACCGGGTAAAAATTCAATTATAACTTATGCTAATATTATTACGCCAACAGCGCAGAATTTAACTTCAATAGAAAAAAGCGCTCAAGCGCTTTTGGAGAAAACTCAGAAATATTCAAAAGAAAAAAGAGAAGAATTATTAACAATGCTTGTTAGGGCTTACGATCCATGCATTACTTGTTCAGTTCATTAATCATTGTTAAAATTTTCTTAGCATCTGATTTTGGCACTTTGTTTAATGCCATATCTCCGTGTACCAAAACATAGTCTCCAATTTTAACATTTTTGACCAAACTCAAATCAATTTTATGCTCATGAGAACATGATTTAACAGTAGCAGTCTTGCCATTGATATTTAAAATTTTACTTGGAGTTGCTAGACACATATAATTAAATTATAATATAAGTATGAATAAAAATAAAGGAATATTTTTAATTTTATCCACAGCTTTTATTTCTGGAATATCTGTTTTTATTAATCAGTTTGGAGTGAATGTAATTAATCCATATATCTTTACTGGTCTGAAAAATATCATTGTGGCATTATTTGTTATTGGGTGTATTTTAATGCTAAAAGATTGGAAGATTTTAAAAAATCTTGATAAAACTCAATGGAGTTTATTAGTAATAGTCGGATTTATTGGGGGGTTTATTCCTTTTATTTTGTTTTTTAAAGGACTTTCTTTGACTAATGGAATTCAAGCAGCTTTTATTCATAAAACAATGTTTATTTTTATATTCATTTTAGCTGCGATTTTCCTAAAAGAAAAAATTAGCAAAAATCTCTTAATTTGTAGTTTGTTTTTGTTTTTGGGTAATATCTTATTATTAAAATTAACATCTATCCAATTTAACTTAGGAGATCTTTTGGTTTTTCTTGCAGTTTTATTTTGGGCTGGAGAAAATGTTTTAAGCAAGTATCTTTTAAAGGAATTACCATCTAGAATAATTATTTGTGGGAGAATGTTTTTTGGTTCTATATTTATTGTGATGTTTTGGTTTGTGACGAATCAAGCGCATTTGGCGCTGTCTTTAAATGCAGAACAAATTGGATGGGTAGCTATTACTTCTATTTTGTTGTTGGGATATATTTTTACGTGGTATACTGGATTAAAATATATCAATGTTTCGGATGCGTCTGTTATTCTATTATTAGCTAGTCCTGTTACTATTTTCCTTTGTTTGTTTGGCGGACAAGTATTAGTTTTAAGACAAATTTTTGGAATGATTTTAATTTGCGGAACTTTAATATATTTATGCTGTCAGAATTTAATCGTAGAGGAATTTTAAGATGTGCTCGTTATTCCTTTATGCCGAATAATCTTAGTTTGTGCGGGCCAAATAAAAATAAAGATTTATTTGAATATTGTCGCGAGCAAAAGATAGATAAAGGGTTGGAAGAAATATTAAAAAAATTTCAAACATTATATCCGTATCTTAAATTAATTGCTCGCTGTAGTAATATTAAGAATCCATTTGATGAGAAAGTTATAGAAGCTTATTGGATCGGGAATAGATTATTGGAAAATATAACTAAAATAAGGTTATATAATCATTTAATTGATAATCATAAGAAAAAAGCAATTAATAAAATATCTTTAGGGGCAAAACCGCATCATAGTTTTCATGTTTTGAATGTTTGGAATAAGATTGATGATTTAAGTTTAGCTGATTTATGTAAGATTAGTTGGGGTAAAATAGTTAAAATTGATGGTTCGTATTTAGAAGTAAAATATCGGCCATTAGTTTTTGAAAATAATAGATTAAAATTAGGTGAATTAATTAACCATAAAGTTTTACGCGAGATAAATAATTCAAGTTTTATGGATGATTTTCAAATAGGTCAATGGGTTTCGTTTCATTGGAATTTTGTTTGTGAAATTTTGAACGATATTCAAGTTAAGAATTTAGAAAAATATACAAAAGAAAGTATTAGCTTATGTACGATTTAATTATTATAGGTGGTGGGCCGGCAGCAATAAGCGCTGGCATATATTCCGCAAGAAAGAAAATTAAAACATTAATGGTTGTTAAAGAATGGGGTGGACAGGCAGTAAAAACAGGACAGATAGAGAATTATCCTGGATTTGATTTAATTTCAGGAATGGAATTAGTTGATAAATTAGTTAACCATTTAAAAAAATATAATATTGAGATTATAGAATATACAAAAGTAGATAAGATTGAATGGATTGATGATTCTAATATAAAAGTAAGTGCTGATAATGAAGTTTATCAGAGCAAAGCAATTATTTTTGCTGCTGGAGGTATTCCAAGGAAATTAAAGATCCCTGGGGAAGAAGAATTTTCAGGAAAAGGAGTTGCGTATTGCTCTATTTGCGATGCTCCTTTGTTTAAAAATAAAGAAGTAGCTGTTGTTGGTGGTGGAAACGCTGGATTAGAAACAGCTTTGGACTTAGTTAAATATGCTTCAAAAATTCATATTTTGGAATTTAAGCAGAAACTTGGAGGAGATAAAATTTTACAGGATAAAATTAAGAAGGAAAATAAAATTAGTGTTATAACTAGCGCTTCTATTCAAGAAATCAAAGGAGATAAATTTGTTAATAGTCTGATTTATAATGGCAAAACAGAAAAGAATAAAGTATTATCTGTTCAGGGAGTGTTTGTGTCTATTGGTTGGATAGCTAATTCATCTTTATTAAAAGATGTGGTAGAATTAAATGAGTGGAAAGAAATAAAAATCAATTCTTGTAATGTTGCTTCAAAGCCAAATATTTTTGCGGCCGGAGATGCGACAAATATTTCGCATAAACAGCTTATTATTGCTTCTGGGGAAGGAGCTAAAGCGGCTTTGAACGCATACGAGTATTTAAATAAAATATGAAAGAACAAAATACAAACTTAAAACACAAAATCCGAGTTTTTGGAACGCCAACATGTCCTTATTGTCATACTCTTAAATTATTTTTAGATGAAAAAGGTTTTAAATATGATGATGTTGATATATCGGTTGATGATGATGCGCGCGAGGAAATGACTGAAAAATCTGGTCAAATAGGAACTCCAGTAATTGATATTGATGGAGAATTTATTGTTGGATTCGACAAGAAAAAAATAAGTGAATTATTAAATATTAAATAATTAAATATATGACAAAAATAGCTATAAATGGATTTGGCCGTATTGGTCGGTCAGCGTTTAGAAAAATGCTGGAAAAGCATTCTGATTTGAAAGTAGTTGCTATAAATGACTTGACTGATAATGATACATTGGCTCATTTGTTAAAATATGATTCTGTATACGGAATTTACGATAAAGAAATAAAAAGCACAGACGAGCTATTGGTTGTTGATGGTGATGAATTTAAGTGTTTATCTGAAAGAGAGCCAAGCAATCTTCCGTGGAAAGACTTGGATGTTGATATTGTTTTAGAGTGTACTGGATGTTTTGCTAATTTAGAAGGAGCTCAAAAACATATTCAAGCAGGAGCTAAAAAAGTAATTATTTCCGCTCCTTGTAATAGCGGAGATGTGCCTCATTTTGTTCTTGGCGTTAATGAAGAAAAGTATCAAGGAGAAGAAGTCGTTTCTATGGCTTCTTGCACTACTAATTGTTTGGCTCCGATAGCAAAAATTCTTAATGATAATTTTGAGATAGAATTTGGTTTAATGACTACAATCCATAGTTATACTAATGATCAGCGTTTGTTAGATGCTCCTCATAAAGATTTAAGAAGAGCTAGGGCAGCTGCTTTGTCAATGATTCCAACGACTACTGGAGCTGCGATTGCAGTAACTAAAACTATTCCAGAATTAAAAGGTAAGATTCATGGTTTAGCAATTCGCATTCCAACACCAACTGTTTCTTTGGTTGATTTTGTTGTTAATGTTAAAAAAGAAGTTGATGTTGATAAGGTAAATAATGCTTTTGAATCAGCTGATTTAAAAGGTATTTTAACGACAGAAAAAGAACCTTTAGTTTCGGTGGATTTTAAAGGAAATTCTAACTCAGCTATTGTTGATTTAGCTTCAACAATGGTTAAGGGTAGTTTGATTAAAGTTTTGGCTTGGTATGATAATGAATTAGGTTATGCCTGTAGATTGGCGGAGTTTGCTAGTTATATTGGTAAAGAAATTAAATAATAAAATAAAAATATGCTTTATCTTGGAGCCGATCATGCAGGCTATAATTTAAAACAAGAGATAAAAAAAGAGCTTAAAGAATTAGGAATAGAGTACAATGATTTGGGCAATAAGGAATTTGAACCAAAAGATGATTATCCTGATTTTGCTTTAGAAGTTTCTAAAAAAGTTTTTGAAAACAATAACAATAAGGGGATTCTTTTTTGCGCTACAGGAATTGGAATGTGTATAACAGCTAATAAGATTAAGGGTATTCGTGCGACAATTTGTTGTAATGAATTTATGGCAAAGCAGGCAGTAGAGCATAATAATGTTAATATTTTATGTTTAGGCGGGAAGGTTTTGGATTTGGAAACAGCTAAAAAAATTATAAAGATTTGGTTGAAGACAGAATTTACTGGCGAAGAAAGACATATAAGAAGATTGGAAAAGATTAAAAATATAGAAAAATAATAATGATTGAGATTATCCCAGCAATAATTCCCAAAGATTTTAAGGAGTTAGAGGAAAAGATTGATTTAGTTGAGCCTTATATTGATTGGGTTCAATTGGATATTATGGATAGCAAGTTTGTTGATAATGCGACGTGGAATAATCCTTTTGAATTGAAGAATTTACACACAAATTTAAAATTGGAAGCGCATTTAATGATACAAAATCCTGAAGAGCATATAGATGAGTGGATTAATTCAGGGGTTAAAAGAATAATTTTTCATTACGAATCAACAGAAAAGCATCAGGAAATTATAGATAAGATTAAACAAGCTGGTTTAGAAGTAGGTATAGCGATTAACCCAGAGACAAAAGCAGAAATGATAAGTAGATTTGCAGGTATGTTAGATTTAATTTTAGTAATGACTGTTAATCCTGGAAAAGGAGGTCAGAAATTCTTAGATGAAATGCTTGAAAAAATAAAATATTTGCGCGTGGAATATCCTTATGTTAAAATAGAGGTAGACGGAGGAATAAATTCAATAACAGCTTCTAGCGCTATAAAAATGGGAGCAAATATTTTAGTTAGTGGAAGTGCTATTTTCCAGGGGAATATAGAAAATAATATCAAAATATTAAAAAATTATGTTGATAAAAGAATTAGATAAAAAAGCTAGCGATATTAGAGAGGATATAATTAAAATGCTTTTAGAAGCAAAGTCGGGTCATTCAGCTGGTCCATTAGGAATGGTTGATGTTTTTACTGCTTTGTATTTCGGAGATATAGTAAAATATAATCCTAAAGAGCCGAAATGGGAAGAGCGTGATAGGGTTATTCTTTCTAACGCTCATATTTGTCCTGTTTGGTATGCTACATTGGCGCATGCTGGATGTTTTAAGATAGAAGAGTTACTTACTTTAAGGAAATTAGGAACTCGTTTACAAGGTCATCCTAGTCGAGAGCATTTTGATTGGATGGAGACATCTGGTGGTTCTTTAGGGCAAGGTTTATCTATTGCCTGTGGAATGGCTTATTCGTTTACGAAATTTGATAATAAGAAAAATTGGGTTTGGTGTTTGACTAGTGATGGAGAACATAACGAGGGACAGATGTGGGAGGCAGCAATGTTTGCTGGTAAAAATAGATTATTCAATTTAACTCAGATTATGGATAGAAATAATATTCAGATTGACGGTTATACTGAAGATGTAATGCCGATTGAGCCGTTAAAAGAAAAATATGAAGCATTTGGTTGGCATGTTATAGATGTTGATGGGCATAATATTGAGGGAATAATTGATGCGTGCAATGAGTCAAAAACGATTTTTGAGAAACCGACTTTGATTATTGCTCATACCATTCCAGGAAAAGGAGTTGATTTCATGGAATGGAAATTTTCTTGGCATGGAAAGACGCCTTGCGAAAAAGAAGCAAAAGACGCTATTGAATGTTTAAGAACATTAAAAGGTAAAATTAAAAGCGAAAGCGATTAAATTTATGAACTTGTCAAAAAATTTATATAATAGAGATAAATTAGAGCAAAAACCGACTCGTGATGGCTATGGAGAAGGATTAGTTGAGTTGGGAAAGAAAGATAAAAATATAGTTGCGTTATGTGCTGACTTAACAGATTCTACTAGAGTTGGATATTTTAGAAAAGAATTTCCAGATAGGTTTATTCAAGTTGGAATTGCTGAACAGAATATGATGGGTATAGCAGCAGGTTTAGCTTTGGTTGGTAAGATTCCATTTATGTCAACTTATGCTGTTTTCTGCCCAGGACGAAATTGGGATCAATTAAGAATTAGCGTAGCTTATAATAATATTCCTGTTAAGTTAACTGGCGCTCATGCTGGTGTTTCAGTTGGCGCAGACGGAGCTACTCATCAAGCATTAGAAGATATAGCAATTACAAGATGTTTACCAAATATGACGGTTTTAGCTCCGTGCGATTCAATTGAGACTAAAAAAGCAACAATTGCTTCGGCAGAAAAGATTAAAGGGCCTGTTTATTTAAGATTTGCTCGGGAAGCAACGCCAGTTTTCACAACCGAGGAAACTCCTTTTGAGGTTGGTAAGGTTAATATTCTTAGGCAGGGTAAGGACGTGGCAATTATTGCTTGCGGGCCATTGGTTTATGAAGCGTTAGTAGCGGCGGAAAATCTATCTAAGGAGAAAATTAGCGTTGAAGTAGTTAATAATCATACAATAAAGCCAATAGACGCTGATTCAATTTCTGAAATAGCAAAGAGAACTGGCGCAGTAGTTACAGCTGAGGATCATCAAGTTATGGGAGGAATGGGTTCGGCCGTGGCAGAGGTTTTAGCTAAAAATTATCCGGTTCCAATGGAAATGGTTGGGGTTCAAGATAGATTTGGTGAGTCTGGAAGTCCAGAAGAATTAATGAAAGTATTTAATTTAACATCAGACGATATTGAAAAAGCAGTAAAGAAGGTATTAAAAAGAAAATAATGTACGACATTATAACTTTTGGATCAGCAACGCAAGATGTTTTTATGTCTAGTCGTAAGTTCCAAAAGATTGAAAGCGAAAAATTTAATACTAAAAAGGGATTATGCATGCCATTAGGAACCAAAATCCAGATGGACAAAGTTGTTTTTTCTATGGGCGGGATTGGAGCAAATACAGCAGTAACATTCGCACGGCAGGGGTTGGAAACAGCTTATTTAGGACAAATTGGAAAAGATATATCTGCTCAAGTCGTTAAACATGAACTATCAAAACAAGGAGTGTCAATGGAATTTATTAAAGAGAGGGAAGAGTGGCAGACTGCTTATTCTGTTATTATTTCTTTACCTGATGTTGGGCGAAGCATTCTTGAGAAATATGGTGCTTGTCATGAAATTATAGAGCAAGATATTCCTTTTGATAAGATAAAAACTAAGTGGTTTTATATTGGATCTTTGTCGGGTAATAGTTCTAAGATTTTTAAATCGCTTTTGAAATTTGCTGGTGAAAACGATATTAAGATAGCTCACAATCCAGGGAAAACTCAATTAAGCGATGATATTAATATTTTACGGGATAATTTAGATAAGATAGATATTTTGATTTTAAATCAGGAAGAAGCAGCTAAATTAACAGATTTGGATATTGAACAAGAAAAAGAAATTTTTAACAAATTAGATGAATTAGTTCAAGGTATTGTTGTTATGACAAAAGGGCCTGATGGTGTAGTTGTTTCTGATGGAAAGAAAAAATATTCTGCAGGGATCCCAAAATCCCCGATGATTGAAAGGACTGGCGCTGGAGATGCTTTTGGCTCTGCTTTTGTTTCTGGATGGATTGAGAAGAAGGATATTGCTTATGCTATTCAATTGGGTACGGCAAATGCTACTTCTTGCTTACAGGAAATTGGAGCAACTAATGGATTGCTTAAAAAAGGAGAGTGGGGGGGATGGGATAAAGTAGAGGTGGTAAATTTATGAATTATGTTTCTAAAATTTCAAAACTATTAAGAACGCCAGAAGAGGTTATTTTAAGCTTGGAAAATAAAATGAGTGATGTTACTGGCAAGAAAAAAGTTTTGGAAGAAATAGTTTTGGAAAATGATGAAAAAGTTAAAAGAGTTTTATCAGTTTTTAAAATTAATAATCCAACAGCACAAGAAGTTTACAGCGCCTTGATTGAGCAGGCAAAACAAACAGATAAATGTCTTTTTGATCATTTCCAAAAGCCAAGTTATTCTACGGAAACTGGCTGTAAGGTTTTAATTAATTCCGTTAGTGAATTAACAGGTAATTTGCAGGGATTTTATCTAAAAGAGGAAAAGGCAAAAGAATTTTTAAAGCTTAATCCGCCTAAAAATATAATGGCTAGTTTAGGATACGGTTCAAGCATTGATAGGATGCTTGAGAAAGAGGATGTTTTTGAAGTTTTTAGCGCATTAAGGTTTGTTGAAGACAGTCGATGGCTGAATGATGTTTTTTTTAAGCCATATGAAAAATTATCAAGAGATGATTTTGAAAGACGTGAAATTAAAATAATGGTTTTGCCTCAAAAGTGGCTTGGAATTGGAAGAGATTTTTTGGGAAAAAAACTTCATCATATGAGTCATTTGAAGGAATTAGGAGTTGTATTTATTATTCCGGTAGCCGAACAATTTTCAGGAGAGACTTTGTATTTATTTTTTATGATATTGCATTATATTTTTGAAGTAGATTGGCATTCCAGACTTTTTGAAGTATATAGTAAAAAAAGCGATTTTGCAGAAAAAATTATAAATACATTAAAAGTTGAGGTGAGCGGGGATTTATTGCCAAATAGTGGAAAGATGTCTTGGCGTGTTATTTCTAAGTATTTAGCTAAAAATGATCCTAATGATTTACGTCTTTTTGAACCTCATATTAATACAGAAGCGTGGCATTTTCATAAAGCGGGTTTAGCAATAGAGAAATTATCTAGGCGTTTTCCGGAAATTGGGCTTGATTTTTGGAAAAGTTTAAATATTTGTGGAGAATATTTTCCATTAAATAACAATAGTAAAGAAATATTAATAAGTTTTGACATGTTTGATGTTGGCATTTCTTTACTCCAACGAATAGGATTTAAGTCAAAATATCTTTATCATCAGCAGGAAGCTCTTTGGACGGAAATTTTCAGGAGATATATGGGAGAGAAAGAGACAGATAAAATATTAATTGAAAACATAGGAAAGGGATATGTTACACTTTAATTATGTTAGATATTTTTAAAAAAGCTAAACAGGATAAATATGCAATAGGTCAGTTTAATGTTTCTAATATGGAACAATTAAAAGCTGTTGTTCAATCAGCTGAAAAATTGCAAAGTCCGATAATTATTGGAACCTCAGAAGGAGAAAGTAAATTTTTTGGCAAGAGGCAAATTGTAGCATTGGTTAAAGCTTGGCGACTAGAAACTGATTTGCCTATAATTTTACATTTAGATCATGGAAAATCATTTGAAATTATTGAAGAAGCGATAGGGGCTGGATATGATTCAATACATTTTGATGGTTCTGAATTATCATTTCAAGAAAATATTGAGAAAACAAAGAAAATAGTTGATTTAGCACGTGAAAAAGGAATTAAAAATATTGAAGGAGAATTAGGATATTTGAGAGGTAAGTCATCTATACAAGAAGAGGTTGAAATTAGAGAAGAAGATTTAACTAATATTGAACAGGCATTAGAATTTTTGGAAAAGACAGGCGTAGATAGTTTGGCGATTGTTATTGGGAATGTTCATGGTATTTTTAAATCAAGCCAAAATCCACGTTTGCATATAGATAGATTAGAAGGAATTAAAAATAAAATTGGCGATAAGGCAAATTTAGTTCTCCATGGCGGTTCTGGAATTTCTGAAGAAGATATTAAAGAAGCAATTAGTTTTGGAATTGTTAAAATTAATGTTAATACAGAATTAAGAATTGCATATGCTAATACCTTAAAGAAATCATTGGAATTTGGAGAAACTACGCCTTATAAGATCATGGCGCCTGTTGTGGAGGCAGTTCAAAAGGTCGTGGAGGATAAGATCAAATTATTTGGAAGTAATAATAAAATATGAAAATAAATTTAGATATAGAAAAATGTATCGGATGCGGAAGTTGTGAAGCAGTATGCCCTAATGTTTTTAAGATGGGTGATGATATGAAAGTTCATATTAAAGATGAAGGATCGGATGATGATTGTATTAAAGAGGCAATAGATATTTGTCCAGTTAAAGCAATAGAATTAGAAAAGTAATTGTATTGACCAAAGCGCTTTTTTGAGTTAATATTTGTATATTATGTTAGAACTATCAGTTAAAACACGTTTAGATATTAGCGATAAAAATGGCGCGTTAAGGAAAAAGGGATTGGTCCCGGCTATTTTATATGGTCATAAAATTAAGAATATTCCTTTAGTTGTTGATGCTTTAAAATTAGAAAAAGCATATAAACAGGCCGGAGGAAATACTCTTGTTAAGCTTAAAATATCTAAGGACAATAAATCTGATGTAGAAGAGAGAATTGTTTTAAT
Source organism: Patescibacteria group bacterium (assembly GCA_042571625.1). Lineage (GTDB taxonomy): Bacteria > Patescibacteriota > Minisyncoccia > Portnoybacterales > UBA2143 > JBHPFQ01. The sequence continues at coordinate 18,545 of JBHPFQ010000012.1, forward strand.
TCATGATATATCAAAAGACCCGGTGAAAAGCAATTTTATTCATGTGGATTTTTATCAAGTTAAAATGAATGAAGCGATTAGCGCTGAAGTTCCTTTTGTCTTTGTTGGAGAATCTTTGGCTGTTGAGCGCGATGGCGGGTTGCTGATTAAGACAATGCAACATATTGAAATAGAAGCATTGCCTCAGGATCTTATTCATGAAATTAAAGTAGATATTTCGTCTCTTAATACGTTTGATGATAAGATTCATATTAAAGATTTGAAAATACCATCTGGCGTTAAAATAAAAGCAGAAGATGAAGATGTTGTTGTTTTAGTTTCGTCTCCAAGAACTCAGGAAGAATTAGAAGAATTAGAAGAAAAACCAGAGGAAAAGATTGATGAAATTAAAGTTGAAGGTGAAGAGAAAAAAGACGAAGAAAATAAAGAGGAAAATAAAGAGGAATAAAAAATTATTAATTTCTAAAATATTATGCCTTTGAAAATCTTAGGCAATAAAGAAAAATCAAAAATACGCAGGATTGTTATATTTTTCCTGTGTTTTTTGTTTGTTCCTATTACTATTAAGGCGGCTGATAATAGTCAATTAAAAAAAGATT
>JBHPFQ010000013.1:0-17756 GCA_042571625.1 Patescibacteria group bacterium
GTTCTAAAGTTAATTCTTCAATTTTATCTTTAGAAATATTTTTTTCAATTTCTATTTTATCTCTGAACTTGCCATTAATTTGAATAATTAAATTGAATTTCTCTTCTGTGATTAGTTTTTCATCATATTCAGGCCATTTCTGTAAAAAGATACTTTCTTTGTTGCCTAATTTTTCCCATAATTCCTCAGTAATATGAGGGGCAAAAGGTGAAAGAAGTATAAGAAAACTTTTTATTGCTTTTTTATTGCGTTTAAAATCTTCATCATTTAAACAAACCATTAAAGAACTAATCGCCGTATTAAATTTAAATTCTTTAATATCCTCCGTAACTTTTTTAATTGTTTTATGAATTATTTTTAATTCTGAATTTTCTTCGCCTGAAATAGTCCAAACTCTATCCAAAAATCTTTTCATTCCAATAAGCCCCTGAGTATTCCAACTAACTGGCTGATTAAATGGACCCATAAACATTTCATAAAGCCGCAAACTATCAGCTCCAAACTTCGCAATCATATCGTCTGGATTTATCACATTATTCCAGCGCTTACTCATTTTTTTACCATCTTTTGCATTAATCAAACCGACATGAAGAAGTTTTTTAAAAGGCTCTTTAGTTGAAACAATCCTAATGTCATATAAAAATTTATGCCAAAATCGCGCGTAAAGCAAATGACGAGTAGCATGTTCTGCCCCTCCAACATATAAATCAACTGGCATCCAATATTTTTCTTTTTTACTTCCAATTAATTCCTTTTTATTTTCAGGATCAATATAACGCAAATAATACCAAGACGAACCAGCCCATTGAGGCATTGTATTAGTTTCTCTTTTTGCCGGGCCCTTGCATTTAGGACATTTAGTATTAACCCATTCTTTCATTTTAGATAATGGAGATTCTCCTGTTCCTGTTGGCTCGTATTGCTTAACATTTGGCAACTTAACCGGTAAATCTTTTTCAGGCACTGCTACTGCTCCACATTTTTCGCAATGAATAATTGGAATTGGCTCGCCCCAATATCTTTGTCTTGAAAAAACCCAATCCCGCATTTTATAATTTATCTTTTTTCTTCCAATTTTTTTCTTTATTAACCATCTTGCCATTTCTTGTCTTGCTTTTGCTGAACTTAAACCCGTAAACTCTTCTGAATTAGCAAGGACGCCATCTTCTATAAAAACATTATTATTCTTCACATTATGAATTGGATTTACAACATGAATAATTTTCAAATTATGCTTTTTAGCAAATTCCCAATCGCGATAATCATGAGCAGGCACTGCCATTACTGCCCCAGTTCCATAATTGCCAAGAACATAATCTGCCACAAATAAAGGAATCTCTTGATTATTAAAAGGATTAACAACTTTAATTCCATTAAGTTCAACTCCTGTTTTTTCTTTTTGAAGTTCTGTTCTTTCTAAATCGCTCTTCTTTTTTGTTTCCGCAATATATTTTTGAACTTCTTTGTAATTTTTTATTTCAGATTTTAATTTTTCAATAATTGGATGCTCCGGAGCGACAACCGCGTAAGTCATTCCAAAAGACGTATCAACTCGCGTAGTATAAACTTTTATTTTTTCATCGGAATTTTTAACAGACATATCAAATTCTACACCTTGCGAACGACTAATCCAATTTCTCTGCTGTTCAATAATTTCCGATTCCCAATCTAATAATTCTAAGTCTTTAAGCAATCTATCTGCATAAGCAGTCATTTTCAAAACCCACTGCCTCATTGGCTTTTTCTCTATTATTGAACCGCATCTTTCACATTTTCCATTTTCAATATCTTCATTAGCCAATCCAGTTTTACAACTTGGACACCAATTAATCGGCTCATAAGATTCATAAGCTAATCCTTTTTTAAACATTTGTAAAAATATCCATTGAGTCCATTTATAATATTCTGGATCGGTTGTATTTATTTCCTTTAACCAATCATAAGTAAAGCCAATCTTTTTTAATTGCTTTTTAAATCTTTTTATATTTTTCTCTACTGCTTCTCTCGGATGAACTTTATTCTTAATAGCGTAATTTTCCGCTGGCAAACCAAAAGCGTCCCAACCCATCGGATGCAAAACATTATATCCATTCAACATTTTGAATCTCGCCATTACATCTGTAGCGATGTATCCTTTGGGATGTCCAACATGCAAACCATCGCCAGAAGGATAAGGAAACATATCAAGACAATAAAATTTTTTCTTTTTAGAAGAATTCTTAGCTTCGTAAATCTTTTGCTCGTCCCATTTCTTCTGCCATTTCTTTTCAATTTTTTGAGGATTATACTTCATATTTTTACCATCTTGTTATATCCCGAATAATTCCTTTGCATTATTAGTTGTCTGCTCGGCGACTTTATTAAAATCAATTTCTTTTATTCTGGCAATTTTTTCTGCCACGTACCTAACATATGATGGCTCATTTCTTTTTCCACGCTCCGGAACAGGAGAAAGATATGGGCAATCTGTTTCTATTAAAATTTTATCCAAAGGAATTTCTTTAATAACATTATTATATTGTTCTGTAAAAGTAATTATTCCAGTAAAGCCAATATAAAATCCAATACTTAAAAACTTTTTAGCGATTTCCACATCCCCAGCAAAACAATGAACCACTCCTCTTAATGGACTGCCTCCGCCCGCGCCAGGACAAGCATACGGACAACTAGCGCACCCAGAAGAAAAAACGCTTAAAAGTTCAAATAAATCATCATACGCTTCTCTGCAATGAATGATAACTGGCTTATCAATTTGCCGAGCTAAATCCAATTGTTCTATAAAAACTTGCTTTTGATTATATTTATCTTCTTCCTTCTCCGTCTGATGATAATCTAAACCTATTTCTCCGATTGCAACCACTTTTTTATCTTTGGCTAATTCTCTATATTTTTCCAAATCAAAAACCTCCTGCTTTGTAGAAAAATTTATATCATTCTTATCTTTAACTGTCTGTTCTCTTAAATGCGAAGGATGCAAACCAATTGCCGCGTAAACTCCTTTTTTATATTTTTGAGCATATTCAACAGCTCTTTTGCTAGTGCTATATTGGGCGCCAACTAAAATCATACAGATATCATTATCTAGAGCCCTCTTAATAACCTGCGCTCCGTCATCCTTATAAGCATTAAAATTTACATGCGCGTGAGTATCTATTAACATAAATAAATATTAGCTAATTGCCAGATTAATTTCAAGACACGATCACAACAAACTCACCTCTTACCTTATCATTTTTTACCTGTTCAATAACTTCTTTTATATCGCCACTATATACTTTTTCAAATTTTTTAGTTAATTCCTTGCATACGACAATCTGTTTTCTAAGTAATTCTATTGGTCGCTTCTCTTCATCCATGATGGCAAACAATTCTTCCAAAGATTTTAAAATCCGATGAGGCGACTCATAAAATACAGACGTATATTTTGAATTAACAACTTCCTGAAAAAACTTTTTTCTTTTTTTCTTAACTGGCGGAAATCCAAAAAAAATAAATTTATCCGCAGATAATCCTGAAATACTCAAAGCAGATATTACTGCTGAAGGACCTGGGATAGAAATGATTTTTAAATCAGACATTTGCTCTCTTAAGTAACTTATCAATTTCGCTCCCGGATCGCTTATTCCAGGCGTTCCAGCATCAGAAACTAAAGCCAAATTTCTGCCCTGCTTTAATTGTCCTAAAATATATTCTAATTTATTAAGCTTGCTATGCTGATGATAGCTTATTGTCTTTGATGTAATTTCATATTTATTTAATAATTTTTTCGTTATCCGCGTATCTTCACATAAGATCAAATCAACTTCCTTCAAAATTCTTAAGGCGCGCAAACTAATATCTTCCAAATTACCAATTGGCGTAGCTATTATATATAAATCACTCATAATATGTTATAATAAAATTAGCTTTATAGGGATGCTATGAATCTGGGTTAAGCAATTTTTAATGGGAATCTTATATTGTATCAGCTCGTGGGCTGATATTGCGGAAGCCCACCTGGATTTATGCCAGATTCATTTGCGTCTCTCGTAAAGCTTTTTTTAATAAATTAAAAACGGACAATACTATCCGTTTTAATTATATCCAAATCTAAGATTACTCTATTTTTTAAAATCATTGGAAAGCTCATTAACAACTGCTGCTAAAGGAACAGATAGAATAATTCCTAATATTCCAGCCAGCTTCATGCCAATCAACATTACTATAATGATAGTCACTGGATTAAGCCCAACAGTCCGCTTCATCACCTGAGGAACAATAACATAATTTTCCAATTGCTGAATAACAATATATAACATTAAAACTATAAACGCCAAAAAAGGTGATTGAGCAAAAGTTAAAATAACTGCTGGAATAGTAGAAACAATTGGTCCAAGATAAGGAATAATTTCCAAAAAACCTGCTATCAAAGATAAAAGCAAAGCATATTTAATTCCTAAAATAGAAAGACCAATATATGTTAAAGTTCCAATTATTAACATTAAAATCAATTGCCCTCTTAACCATCCACCTATTTTAATTTGAATTCTTTCAATCAAACTGGAAATATATGGCTTATGGCCATCAGGAGTTAAAGAAAGAATAAATTCTTTTACTCCTTTTTCCTGGACAGATAAATAAAATGAAATAACCACTACAACAACCGCAGAAAATACTCCGCCGAACAAATCAAAAATAGTAGTAAAAATATTTGAAGTTGCCTGCCCAAGTTTAGAGCTTGCTTGACTTAAAAGACTTTGCAAACTTGTTCCAATATTGTATTTTCCCCACCATTGTTGAACGCTTAATCCTACTTTTTCCATTAAAGCTGGAAAATAACTTGCCAAGCTCCTGATTTGTTCAGTTAATGGAGGAATTATTAAAGAAATAACCAAACTAAACAATAAAAGAATAATTAAGTATATAAAAGCCACTCCTAAAATACGAGGGACTTTTCTTTTTTTCAACCAATTAACAGGTCCACCAACAGCCGCCGCAACAACAACAGCCACAAAAACCATTATTATAATATCCCTAATAATATAAGCAAAAAACAAACTCAAAGCAATTAAAACAACTTTTAAAATAGTTGAAGTTGAAATACTTATATACTCCGGATGATTCCTTGTCATATTTTTAACAATTTATTAAATCTATCTTTATTTTTAAATGGACCAATCAAGGCCAAATTAAGTTTTTCTGGCCTAAATATATCCTTAGCCACTCTTTGAATATCGTTAATAGTTACTGCGTCAATTTTAGCAAATTTACTCTCAAGCGTCAAAATCTTGTTTGTCATTAATTCCTGAAAACCAATAAATGAAGCCTGTGAATCAGAAGATTCCATGTCAATTAATGCACTGCCCTTAGTATAATCCTTTGCCTTTTGCAACTCCGACTGGGTAATTTTTCTTTCTGATATTTTCTTATATTCTTTTAAAATACTTTTAATCGCTCTGTCTACTCTTTTATTATCCACTCCAGCTTGTGTAACTAAAGAACCTGTATCAGTATCCGCGTAAATCCCTGTTTTAATATAATAAGCAAGCCCTTGTCTCTCGCGAACCGAAATAAACATTCTAGAACTCATATTTCCACCTAAAATAGTCCCTAACAATCCTAATGCATATTTATCAGGATGAAAAATATCATATGCCCTGACCCCCAAATGTAGATATGTCTGATCTGTTTTCTTATAATAAATAAGCGCTTCCGGCTTATTCTGATGCTCTTTAACGGGCAATTTATCTTTTACTTCTTTTGTATTTATTGTCTTAAAATATTTCTTAGCCTTTTTAATAGCTAATTCATTTTTAATATTTCCAGCAATCACTACAACTGTATTTTTAGAAGAATAATGATTCTCAAGATATTTTATAAATTCTTCTCTTTTTAAATTTTTAATATTATCTTTAGTCCCAATAACTTTCCAACCGGCAGGTTGATCACCATATAAGAGTTCCATCCATAAATCGCCTATATATCGCATTGGCATATCTAGATACATATTTAACTCTTCAATAATTGTTCCTTTTTCTTTTTCAATTTCCTCTGATTTTATTTGCGAATTTAAAAAAATATCAGACACCCAATCTAATGCTAAATCCAAATAATTATTACTAACTTTTGCCCAATAACCAGTATATTCCTGCGTAGTAAAAGCATTATATTCTCCCCCAACTCTATCTAATGATTCACTTATAGCCAAAGTATCTGGCCTTTTCCTAGTCCCCTTAAAAAATATATGCTCTAAAAAATGAGAAAGACCATTAATATCTTTTGTCTCGTATTTAGATCCTGTTTTAACTAAAACTAAAACAGAAACCGTTTTTGTTCCCTCCATCGGCGATGTTAAAATCCTTAATCCGTTTTTAAGTGTTGTTTTTTTATACATGTAATTTATCCTCTAAATAATTTTCTAATTTATTAATCTCAATTCTTTCTTGCTTCATTGTATCTCTGTCGCGAACAGTAACATCATTTCTCTCTAAGCTATCAAAATCAACAGTTATGCAATAAGGAGTGCCAATTTCATCCTGCCGGCGATAACGCTTGCCAATATTCCCATTATCATCAAATTCGCAAGCAAATTTTTGTTTTAATAAATTAAATACTTCTCTTGCCTTACCAACTAATTTTGCCTTGTTCTTGAGTAATGGGAATACTGCAACTTTATAAGGCGCCATATTCGATTTAAGTTTTAAAACAATTCTTATCTCTCCATTGTCTAATTTTTCTTCCACATATGCCTCTGTTAAAATCGCCAATAAAGTTCTATCAACTCCAAACGTCGGCTCAATTGTATGAGGAATATATTTCTTTTTTTCTTGAGCATCAAAATAATCTAAATTATGGCATGATAAATCGTAATCAGTTCGATATGCGACTGCCCATAGTTCTCCTCTGCCAAAAGCATATTTATATTCAATATCAACTGTCCTTTTAGAATAAAAAGCTCTTTCGTCTTTTTTAATTTCATTATTATAAAAATTATTTTTACTCAAACCAATTTTTTCAGCAAATCCATAAATACAATCAAGCCAATTATCAAATATATTTTTCCAGTCAGCATCAGGACTAATAAAATATTCTATTTCCATTTGTTCAAATTCCAATGTTCTAAAAATAAACTGACCTGCTGTAATTTCATTACGAAATGCTTTTCCTATCTGACCAATACCAAAAGGAATTTTTTTGTTTGTAGAATCAACAACATTTTTAAAATTAACAAAAATCGCTTGCGCTGTTTCCGGACGAAGATAAGCTATTAAACCATCTTTTTCCACTGAACCTATAACTGTCTTAAACATACCACTAAAAGTTTTTGGCTCCGTAAGTTTTCCTCCGCAATCAGGACATTTAGAAGAATTTTTTAATTTATCTGGACGAAAACGATGATGACATTTCTTACATTCAACTAAAGCATCCTTAAAGTTCTTAACATGACCGCTTGCTTCCCAAACTTTTGGATTTAATATTATTCCTCCATCCAAGCCAACTATATCTTCTCTATCCTGCACAAAATACTTCCACCATTCCTTTTTAATATTATTTTTTAATTCCACGCCCAAAGGACCATAGTCATAAGAATTAGCCAATCCTCCATAAATTTCCGATGAAGGAAAAATAAACCCACGACGCTTGCAAAGAGAAATAATTTTTTCCATAGTTACCATATTATTGTTCAACAACACCGTCTCCCATTTTAATTTTTGAATCACTTGGAAGATCAGTATCAATTGAGTCCCTAGAATTAGTCAATTCAATTCCAGTAAAAGAATCTTTACCAACAATATTAGATTGACCCATTAATTCAACTAGACTATATAAATGCGCCTCACCTGGCGTTATCGCCACTTGAAAAGAGATTTGTTTTACTGGCAAAAGAACTCCTGTAGAGGCTGGAACAGAACCTACATTCCAAATTAAAGATCCTGTATCTTGCTCATATTCCAAACCGCTCGCCACAGGACTGATTTTATTCAACCATTTTACATGAGGCGGTAAAAAAGCAGAAATTTTCACATTTTCTAAATCATTACCTGCATTAACTATTTGCCATTTAAGAGTATAAGTTGTAGTTTGGCCGACTCTTGGCGGGACGGGACCGCTATTTGAAAATGTATCATCATAATAATATCCAGATGACATAAAAAGCATCTGGCTTGAAATTTTTGTTTCTATTCTGCTTTGCCCACCAATCTCAATTTCCTTTAATGAAAGTGGAACTTGAGAAGAATTAATATTAACCGTATTGACTACTGTAAAATTTTTATCTGATAAGCTACTTATTGGCAAATTATCTTTCAATTTTACTGAAAAAGTTATTTCTCCTTCTTCCTGCGGAGCAATATAAGATAAATCCGAAAAATTTCCAGCATTCCATATTATATTTCCGGAAGAACCATCAAAAGAACCTTTATTTAATTTTATACTAGACATGTCCAATGCCTTACCTTCTAACTTTGAAACGACAACAGCATTTTTGATTCCAACATCAGTAGTATTTTTATAAGTTATAACATAATATAATCGCTGACCAACGCTCGCCACTGGATTAAAAGAATCATTAACTTTTTGCGAAACAAACAATGGCGAACTTACAATATTTAAAGAATTATCTGTTTCAGCATAAGTTATAAATTTTCCATCCTTTAAAAAACCAAGTTTAGCGCTAAATTCTTCTATATCTCCAGGTTCTCCAATAATAGTTCCTTGAATTAAAATTTTCCCCTGCTGTTCAGACGCTAAATATCCTAAAGACCAAATATTATTTTCTTGTATAGGTTCTAAAGACGATGATTCAAAAACAAAACCATCAGGATATTTTATTTCAACTTGAGTATCATTAAAATCAATGTCAGCTTGATTAAGATAATTTAAAGAAAAATCAAACAATTGCCCGCTAACCAATTTTTCCGGCAAATCAAAATTAAGAACTAAAGGAACGGAAATTATAGTTGTTGAAAATTCTGCTATACTCACAAATCGCGAAGTAATTGTAACTGGCTGATAATTTAATTCAACTCGTATCTTACGAGATTCATTTTTTAATCCAATAATTCTAACTGGGATTTTTAATTTATTTTCTTGTTCAGCCTGTAGATCGGGTAAATCAAATGACTGAATTAAATTTTCACTATTTGTAGATATTGAACCCTCTGGATAATAAACAATCAATTTAAGATCCGTAAGCTCAAGATTAGTACCATTTTTAAAAACAGCAGTATAAATCACTTCATCTCCGCTTATTGTTCTTTCTGGCCCATTTACTATTAAACTCACTCCGCTAGAACTAAAAGAATTCAATCCACGCCAAATCAACCATCCGGCCGCGGATAAAAAAATAATCGTAAAAAGTAAACCCCAAATAGCTATTTTCTTCTTTTTTTTAGAAGGCATTTTTTTTTCTTGTATTTGCCATTCTTCTGCAGATCTTTTTTCTTTCTCACGGTTTGGCTGAAATACTTTTGGAGCTTCAGGACGCTTTTCAAATTCAGCTCCTGGTTTATATATTTTCTTTTGCAATTCTTCTAAGTCCATTATTTTATTTTACCATACAATCAACATTACATAGAAATTCAAATGAATTTATATCTGTCCCTAAATCAGAGCACATAAAAGCATAAGGATCTTGCTGACTAAAATCTCCATAGCCTAAAAATTCTAAAAACTTAGAACTAAAGCCTTTAAGCAATAATTTAATATCTATGTTCTTATTATTAAGCATATTAAAATACGATAAAATCAATTGCCAAATATCTTCATCAGGCTCTGGCCCAGCAATTAATCTGTCAATTATTTCTGAAATACAATAAGCTCCAGCCAGGCAAGGAAGATTATTGCGCAAGTTAGAAAAATTATCAATAGTTTCAGCATTAGTTACTATATCCAAACCTCTACCTTGAGCAATCATTAAATAACTATGTGCGAATAATTCTAAATGACCTTTTAATTTCGCCTGACTTTTTTTAACTGCTTTTGCCTTAACTAAAATCTTTCCAAAATCCTTTGTATAAATTACCAAAAAACGATCGGCTTCGTACAAATCTCTTTTTCCAATAATTATCCCTGTAGTTTTGTATACCATTATTTAGTCGGTTGTTTATTCCCAAATCTTTCAAAAGCCCTTAAAACTTCTATTGGCGTAGCAAAAATAATTGTATTTGACTGATCAGAACTAACATCGTTTAAGGTTTGCAAAGTTCTTAAATGTAAAGCTCCTTCTGATCCAGCCAAAATATTGGCTGCTTTAGACATATTCTCAGCCGCGATAACTTCTCCCTGCGCTTTAATAACAATAGCTCTTTTTTCTCTTTCTGCTTCTGCTTGTTTTCCAATAACGCGTTTCATTTCTTCTGGAAGTGTAATATCTTTTAATTCCGTCCGAGTAACTTTAATCCCCCAAGGGTCAGTTGCTTCATCAACAATTCTTCTAATATCTTCCGCAACATTATCTGTCTTAGAAAGAAAATCATCTAAATCAACCTGTCCTACAATATTTCTCATTGTTGTCTGAGCTAATTGAGCAATTGCATGCGGATAATTCTCAATCTCCAAAACCGCTTTATCAGCTTCAACTACCTTATAATAGGTTACTGCATTAACAGAAACAGAAATATTATCTTTAGTAATTACTTCTTGCGGGGGAACATCAACTACTGATACCCGTAAATCAATTTTTCTATAAGTTTGAAAAATCGGAAAAACTAATCTCCATCCAGGATTCATTATTCCTGTATATTTTCCAAACGCAAATTTTACTCCTCTTTGATATTCATTAATTTGCTTAATGGAAATTAAAATAATAAAAACTACTACCCCCAAAATGATTGTATATATATTAAACATATTTTTAATTAATCTTTTTAATTCTATTCAAAATCCTTTTGAATCCTCAAAAGAGGAGCCAACAAAATCAGAACATAACCAGCCCACATCCACTTGCTTTGAAATATATTTGGATTGTATTTCAAAGTAACCAAGGCATCCATCATCAAACCAATAATCACCCATCCTAAACCATATCCTAAAGCAATTGTAATGCTATTCGGCTCTGACTTTCCTGCTAATATCAAAGCAAGAATCCCAGCAAACAGTAAAACAAATAATTTTACCCATGTTTTTTCATTGTATGAATGCAAGAACGCAGATACAACTGTAAACATTATCATCCAGATTAAAAGACCATACCAAACTAATTTTTTAAAACCCATATTTTTATATTATTTTTTATATTATCGACCTTATACTAATATTATACACAAAAATTAAATAAATTAAAGGGGCCGTTGTTACGACCCCTATTTTTTTACTCAACTTTTTATTCAGTTCGTATTTTCCTTTGATTCTCAATTGCCATCTCTATACATTCCTCTACATCATACCCTAAATCATGACATAGACCAATAGTAAAAAATATCAAATTCCCAAGAATTCTTGTTGACTTTTCATCGTCTACTCCACCTTTATATTTACAACGCACATTATAATATATAACTTCTTCATCCCTGATATCGTCAATATCATAAGTTACTAATCTTTCATCTCCACATATTTCTTTTCTCTTTTCTAAGATCTCATTTATTGTCATCTTCGTCCTCCCTTTTTTATATTATTAATGTTCTATAAATTATCTATAAAGTTAACTATATAGTTTAATATGTAGATGCGTCAAGATAAATCAAAAACACAGATTTTTTCCAAAAAATAAAGGGCTACCCTTCGCAGAGGGTAGTTCCCTTGTATTTTTTGGTTTAAAATCGTATTTGCTGGTTTAGAATTAACTACTGAGTTAACTCAGTAGTTCTTTTCTAATCTAATTTCGTTATCTTTCAAAAAACCTTTTTCTCTTAAAGATTCTAATTGCTTTTTGGGCAACATCTTAAATCCTATTTTATTATGAGCGCGAATTGACGCAATATTTTCCTTTTCAATAGTGGCATATAATTCTTTAAGATTATACTTTTTGGCTAATAAATCCTCCGCTCGCTTGACTAATCCTTTTCCGCGAAATTCTAGAGCAATTAGTATTTGAATAAACCCTGCATTTTTAGAAAATTTTACCGGAATATAGCCAACGATTCCGACTTTCTGATTATCAACTATAATAGTATGATAAATTACATCTTTATCAGGAGGTACAATCTTTTCGTGTCCTTCCAACGACTTATAATATTGTTTATCAAATTCTCCTAATTTCATAAATTTTTTGGTTTAAAATTGCAACTTGTGCAATTTTTGCACATTGCTTTTTTTCGAATTTAGAAATTAATTACGTAATTTATTACGTAATTAACTAAAAACAACTTAATTTGTATAATACTCTTTTAACACATCCTTTAATCTTTCCTCTCCTATTTTTCCTCTTTCCACTTTTAGTATAGAAATAGTATTTGATTTAGATCGTTTTTTACAATTATTATCCATACACAGAGAGAAAGGTCCCTCCGAATTTCCTCTTTAATTACTTTTGTCATTTCGACCGAAGCGAACGCAGTGAGCGAAGCGGAGAAATCTCAGACCATACGTTTATGAGATTTCTCGGCTCGCTACGCTCGCTCGAAATGACGATTCAATAACAGTTTTTTAGCCGCAAAATTCAAGGGAATTACCCTTTTGCGAAAGGGTAACCCTTAAATTTCTCGGAAAAACTTGTTCTTGAAATTCTTTTACCCTCTCTTAATCCCCAACCAAATTTTATGACTATTAAACTCGACTTCTTTTTCTACTAAAAATGTTTCTTTGCGCGGGGTTGTTTGTTCAATTTTACTAGCGCAAATCTCATCTCTAATCTCGAACAAATTATTTTGAATTAATTTTTGCAAATAAGACGATTGCGTTGAAAAGCGAAGGTAAATTAATTGACCAGGTTTTAATCCGCCATCTTTTCTCATCTTTTGAATAAAACGAATTAGGTCACGAATAATTCCTTCTGCCTCTAGTTCTGAAGTAATTTTTACATCTAATTTAATCTCTTTACCAACAACAATTTTTTTAACATTAATTTCGTCTTTAATTAAATCCGCTAATTCTTTATTTCCAACAATATTTTTATTGCTAACTTCTAACTTATTTAATGGCTGACGAACCTTAATACCATTAATCGATCTTTGCTGAAGAGCGGTATTAACAATTTCACGAACTTCGGCCATATCCTTTTCTAATTTCTTATCTATTTTTCCTGCTTTAGAATAATCGCACAAATGAACACTCTCCATATCTTCTTTCTGTCTTAAACGCTGATAAATCGTCTCTGAAATAAACGGAGTAAATGGCGCCATTAATTTTACTAATTCCATCAAACAAAAACGAAGAACTAAAACAGCCTCTTCTTTTTCTTTATTGTCTTTTGGTCTTTGAAATCTACGACGCGAACGACGAATATACCAATTAGATAAATCATCAATAAATCCATCAAATAAACGAACGGCTTTTGTTAATTCATATTCATTCATATAGCCAGAAATTTCCTTAGATAAATTATTCAGCCGAGATAAAATCCATTTATCTAATAGAGATACGGCTTCTACTTTCTTGTCTAGAATATTTTTATCAGCATACATCTCAAAAAATACAAAAGAATTCCATAAAGTCATAATAGTTCTACGATATGTTTCAGCAATCCTTTGTTCTGAAAAAATATAGTCCTCGCCCATTGGAGTACCAGCCAACAAAAAATATCTTAGAGCATCAGCTCCATATTTCTCAAAAATATCTTCTGGAGCTGTATAATTTTTTAATCTCTTAGAAAGTTTTTTACCGTTCTCGCCTAAAACCAAACCATTAACAATAACATTTTTGAAAGCTGGCTTATTTTTGCCTAACCCAATATTTTTCAAAGTTAAAGCAGTCGCTAGAACATGAAGAGTATAAAACCATCCGCGCGTCTGATCTAATCCTTCAGCAATAAAATCAGCTGGAAATGTTTTCTCAACTAATTTCTTATTTTGAAAAGGATAATTCCTCTGCCCATAAGGCATAGAGCCTGATTCAAACCAACAATCAAAAACTTCTGGAACTCGTTTCATAACACCGCCACATTTACACTTAAAAGTAATTTTATCTATTGCTGGCCGATGCAAATCTTTAATATTCTTAACTTTATCAATCACTTTTACTTCATCACACTTATCACATTCCCACACAGGAATCGGCGCACCCCAAAAACGATTTCGCGATATAGACCAATCCCTAGCTCCTTCTAACCATTTTCCAAACCGCCCATTTTTCAAATGACTTGGCGACCAACGAATTTTTTTATTATTTTCAATTAACTGTTTTTTAAATTTAGTAACTTTTACATACCAGCTTTCAACTGGATAATATAGAAGGGGAGTTTCACACCGCCAACAAAAAGGATAACTATGAACAATCTTTTCCATCTTATATAGTAATCCTCTTTTTTCTAAATCCTTTTTTATAAAACCATCAGCTTTTTTAACAAATTCTCCTTCCCCAGGAATATTTAATCCTTTTGTTACGCTTCCATCTTTTTCAACCGTAATAATTGATGGTAATTTTTCCTTTTTGCCAATACTAGCATCATCTTCCCCAAAAGCCGGAGCAATATGAACTAATCCTGTACCATCTTCAACCGAAACAAAATCCGCTGATACTACTCTATAACCTGGATTCTCTAAATTCATTTTATAAAATGGACTATATTTTTTACCAATTAAATCTTTAGCTTTTAACTCCTTCTCAATCTTAAAATCGCCTTCTAGAACATTCAACCGCGCTTCAGCCAAAATATAATATTCTTTTCCTCCTTTTACTTTAACGTATTTAATTTTCGGTCCAATAGCAATACCTGTATTTGCCGGCAAAGTCCATGGAGTAGTTGTCCAAACAAGTAAATAAGTATTCTTCTCGTCCTTCAAAGCAAATTTAACAAAAACAGATTCTTCCTCAATGTCTTTATATGCCTGATTAACTTCAAAATTAGAAAGCGGAGTTCCGCAACGAGGACAATATGGCGTAATGCGATAATCCTTATAAACCAATCCTTGATCCCAAAGCTGTTTAAATACCCACCAGACAGATTCAATATATTCATTATCCATTGTAGAATAAGCATTAGAATAATCTGCCCATCGTCCAACCCGCTTTAATGTTTTAATAAAATCATTAGTACAACGAAACACAGATTTTCTACAGGCATTATTAAATTTATCAATACCAAATTCTTCTATATCTTTTTTGCTTTGAAAATTAAGTTCTTTTTCAATTAAATTTTCTACTGGCAAACCATGACAATCCCAACCAACACGACGAGGAACTTGATAACCACGCATAGTCCAATATCTTAAAACAGTATCTTTAATTGTTGTCGCTAAAATATGTCCGTAATGGGGAAGTCCTGTAGCAAAAGGAGGTCCATCATAAAAGCTAAAAAACTTTTTACCTTTTCTTTGTTTAATTGATTTGGTAAAAATTTTATTCTTATCCCAAAACTTCAATATTTTTTTTTCGTTATTTATAATTTCATTCATATTACATTTTTTCAGGCGCACTAACGCCCATTAAATTTAATGTATTTTTTAATATAATTTGAGTTGCTTTAATTAAACTCAATCTTGCCATCATTAATTTAAGATTATTATCATCTAAAACACGACAATCTTCATAAAACTTATGGAATCTATTAGCTAATTCTATAGCATAATAGGGAAGACGCTGAACTTGATAATCTCTTGTCGTATCTTCAATAATTTCTGAAAATTTTATTAATTGACGAATCAAATTTAATTCTGATGAATGGACTAACAAACTTAATTTACTATTTTTAAGAACCCATAAATCAGTATTTTCTAAAACCCATGCAGAGCTATTTTCAATAATAGAACTTATACGAGCAAAAGAATACTGAACATAAAAAACCGGATTCTTTTTAGATTGTTCTTTAGTTAATTCAATATC
The DNA here is from genome assembly GCA_042571625.1 of Patescibacteria group bacterium. Taxonomy (GTDB): domain Bacteria; phylum Patescibacteriota; class Minisyncoccia; order Portnoybacterales; family UBA2143; genus JBHPFQ01. Next base: position 15,901 of record JBHPFQ010000013.1, read on the forward strand.
AAAATTCAAATGAGTGTCAGGTGATTTTTGTAAGAACATAAACCTTACTGCATCTTTGCCAACCTCATCAATTAATTCGTCTAAAGTCACGTAATCCCCTGCTCTTTTGGAAATTTTTTTTGAAACCCCCTTATCCATCAACGTGACAAACTGCAAAAGAATAATTTCCAACTTTCCTTTATATCCAATTGCTTCTACGCCAGCCATTAAACCAGCAACATCGCCATGATGATCCGCCCCCCAAATATTTATAACTTTTTCAAACTCTTTTTCCTTGAATTTATAATAATGATGAGCGATATCGCCAGCTAAATAAGTTTTCAATCCATTGCTTTTTATAATCACCCTATCACGATTATCGCCAAACTGCTCCGCCTTAAACCAAACCGCTCCTTCTTTCTTGTAAATTAAATCCTTATTTTCTAAAAATTTTATAACCTCATCAACTTTTCCTTCTTTATGTAATTCTGATTCTTCAAAAAAAATATCAAATTTAATTCCTAATCTGCCAATAGTTTTTTTAATATAATTATTAATAATTTCTTTTGCTGCCCATTCGCCTGTTTTATAAACATCTTTCTCTATATTCTTTTTATTTAACTTATCAATATATTCACCATTATATTTTGCCTGATCATCTTTTAAAACAGAATGGCCTAAAGATTCAATCTGCTTCCCATAATTATTAACATAATATTCTTTTTCTACATTATAACCTGCTTTATGCAAAACATTAGCCAAAGTATCGCCAAATGGCCCACCACGGGCATTGCCTACTGTTAATGGACCTGTTGGATTGGCTGAAATAAATTCAACTTGGATTTTCTTGCCTTTGCCGATCTTTAAATTTCCGTAATTTTCTTTTTTATCTATAATCTTTTCTAATTCTTCCAATAAAACTTTTTTAGATAAAGTAAAATTAATAAAACCATTAACAATTTCAACTTTCTCAAATAAAGGATTGTCTTTTAATTTTTCAACAATTTTTTCTGGGTCAATTTTCGCTTTCAAAGCAATATTTGTAGAATAATCTCCAAATTCTAACTTAGCTGGATGTTCAAGTTCAACATCTTGCCCAACATTTTTTTTCAATAATTTAGCAATTTTATCTTTGATCATTACGGTTATCATAACTTATTTAGTGCATTTTTTCAACAAAAAAAACCGAGCTACCTCGGTTTTTTTATTTAGAAATTATAATCCTACTCCCCCCTTAAATTCTCACCTGTTTCGTAGTAGTCTCGTTCTTCCTCATTAACAATAAATATTTGATTCCAGTCGTATCCTTTAGATATGTATTGTTTAGGAGTCATATCTAAATGATGTTTTATAGCTTTTCCTTTAACCTCATCTACTTCTTCTAATGAATATACTCTGTAATCATTGAGCGCTCTGTATAAATCGGAAGTAACATAAGAGGAAACAACATCTTTTGCAACATCCACAATACTTTCCCATGTGAAGTGTGCGTACATATTAAATACGTCAGGATTAAAGATATGTCTTTTGAATGGAGGTTTGATTATATATACTTTGTAATCATTTTCTCCTCTGATTAATGTTCCTTCTGAAAAAGAAGATTTTTCTATAGTAGGTCCTGTAGGATACATATCTAATACTTCCTTTGATACGGTTATCTGAGAATTAGGAACTAATCCATAAGAATTAAATACATTTACATCAGATATCCATCTTTTTTCATTATTAACAATCAAATAGATTTTTTTATCTGTTGATGATGTTAATAATGATCCATTTTTATAAGGGAAATTAGATGTTTGTGGAAGAACTTTCTTATCAGGTTCTATAGTAATAGATGTTTTCCCAGCTATTGGTTTTGTATATACAGTTGATCT
>JBHPFQ010000014.1:0-15327 GCA_042571625.1 Patescibacteria group bacterium
AACAAGAATAGAATTAAAAGCTTTCAAAATATTTGTTTGATTGCTTTTTTGTTTTTATCTTTTTTTTCGCTTATCCGCGCTGAAAATATTATTTGGGGAATAAGAAAATTATTATATTTTTTATCTGTTTTCCCTATCTATTTTCTAATTATAAATGTTTTTGATTTGGATAAATTAAAAAATATAAAACAGATTAAGAAAATTATTATAGTTTTTATTGGCGGAGGATTCCTTATAGCTTTAATAGGATTAATTCAATTTTTATCTCAATTTGTTTTTGGATTGGAATCAGTTTATGGATTTTGGGCTGTTAATATTGTTCCAGTTTTTTCTGGGTTTAATTATGGTTCTTTAATTCTTGCCTATTCTAGTTGGCTGGTTAATCTTAATGGGGCTACTGTTATGCGCGCTTTTTCTATTTTTTCTGATCCGCATATATTTTCATTTTATTTGGGAATGTTATTGCCGTTTATGATTATAGTAATTATGATCATAAATAGAAAATTATTCTTGAAGAACATATTTTTATTCTTAAGTGTTATTTGTTATTTATGCCTTCTTCTTTCTTTTTCTCGTGGAGCTTATTTTGCAATTATATCAGCATTTTTTACAATGTGTTTTCTTTTATGGAAATATTTAGGAAATAAAAAAATACCAATTATATTATTTTTGTTGCTTCTAATTCTTGTAATTCCTGGGACTTCTTTTTCAAGTAGATTTTATTCTTCTTTCAACATTAATGAAAAATCTAATAGTGGGCGTTTGGAAATGTGGATGCGCGCGGGAAAAGCTGGTTGGCAAAATCCAGCTCTTGGAATAGGACTTGGAAATTATTCTTTATCAATTGACGATAAATCAGATTATAGAAATCCTATTACCGCACATAATCTTTATTTAGATTTTTTTTCTGAGATTGGATTAATTGCTTTAGTTATATGGATCTCATTAATAATCGGGACTATTTGGCAATTATTTTTAAAGTTGAAAAAATCAGAAAAGGAAGAGCAGTATATTATTATTGGATTGATTGGTTCTTTAGTTTATTTTTCAACTCATAGTATTTTTGAAACAACAGTATATTCTCCAGTCATTTTAGCTGTTTTAATGGCAATTTTTGGAATATCTACGATTATATGCAAAAATTAATTCGTTTTAGTATTTATTTAATTGTTTTGTGCTTTCCGTTATATATTATCAGATTTTTAGTTTTGGGAATTTCTATTAATCTTATAGAATTAATGGTTTGTTTGTGTTTTGTTTTTTGGATTTTATATATTGTGTTTTCTTCTAAAATTAAAAACATAGATTTATTGCAAAAAGAAAAATGGTTGCAGTATTCTATTTTTCTAATTTTTGCTGGTCTAACTATTTCAACTATTTTTTCTGAAAATCTAAGAATAAGCGCGGGTATTTGGAAGGGATGGTTTATTATTCCTTTGATGTTATTAATTTTAATTATAAATACTATTAAATCAGAAAAGTATATAAAAAATATTATAATTTATTTAACAATTTCTGGGATAGCAGTATCTTTAATTGCCTTGTATTACTTTTTAAGTAGGAATTTAACTTATGATGGTCGGCTAAAAGCGTTTTATCTTTCTCCTAACTATTTAGCAATGTATCTATCGCCTATTTTTGTTTTATCTTTATATTTATATTCTGGTTTTAAGAAAAATATTTTCAAAATTATATTATTTATAAGTCAATTTTTATTATTATTTATTATTTATTTAACTCAATCATATGGTGCTTTATTGGGTTTATGTGGAGCATTGATATTTTATATTTTTTTAAAAAATAGAATATTTAAAACAATGTTGGCAATAATTTTAATTATGTTGATATTTTGTGTTCTATTGTCGCCAAGTCAAAAAATTTCATCTTTTAAATCTCGTTTAGTTATATGGCAAAGCGCTTTAGAAATAATAAAAAACAATCCTGTTGTTGGGATTGGTCCTGGAATGTTTCAAAAATATTATTTAGATTATCAATTTAAATTCCCGCATTATATGGAATGGGCAGTTCCGCAGCCACATAATATTTTTTTAGCGTTTTGGTTGCAAACAGGAATTATCGGATTAATTGGATTTTTTTTATTATTGATTGTTTTTTTTTCTTCCGTCATTCCAGCGAAATTAAGAATTCAACATATGCAGATTATTTTAACGGTAACGATGTTTTATGTTTTAATCCATGGCTTAGTTGATACAACTTATTGGAAAAACGATTTATCAATGATTTTTTGGATTATTATAGCTCTAAACTATACAGCAAACCATCTTTTTTATTTACAAAAATAAGATAATTTTCTTGGTTATCTAATAAAAGTTGGCTAGCATCAATTCCAATAGATAATATATCTGATTTTGCTAACAAAGATTTTTGGCCTGTATTTAAGTTTATTTTATAAAAAAAGTCAGTAAATTCTAAAAGATCTTTATAATAATCATCAGGTAAAACAGCTTTATCAGCAATAATTGTTGGAACAGCACAATATGCTGTAATATTGTCTTGAGACCAAACGCATTTTTCTGGCAAAGTGATGAAATCTAATTCTCTTATTGTATAATCATTTGTGTTAAATAGATTTAATTTAAGATTTTCGCCTTGACTGTTTGTCTCTGAAAAAAGAAGTTTATCCCCTTGCGGTGACCAAAGGGTTGTCAGTCCATAAGTATTATCAATTAGTTTCCTAAAATTTTCTCCAGAAGGGTTAATAGTATAGATAACGCTTTTTGCAAGTCCGCTTGGCTTAGTTCTTATTATTATTTGATTAGAACTTGGCCATTCTACAATTATATCTTTTATTCTTGTTTGAAGAATGCTATTCCAGTCAGAGCCGTCTGGATTGGCAATGTTGATATTGTTAAGTCCGCTCTGAATGTCAAAATATTGGTAGACAATTTTATCTTCCGTTGGAGACCAATCAACAGAACTGATATTTTTTTCAAGCATAGCTGATTCTTTACTTTTAAAATTATAAAAATATTTTTTGATCTGTTCGTCTTTTTGCTTGAAAAAACTAATTACTTTATTTTTATCTATTGGCGACCATTTTGTTTTTAAAAGGTTAGTTAAGGTATCTGATGATATTATAAATTGTTCAGACCCATCAAAATTAGATTGTAAAACATTGCCGCTTAAAGCAGAATAATATTTTACTAGATTTCCATCTGCAATAGGACTTAAAATTGGTTCTTTTGAGATTAGGTTAATTTTAATTGAAGATAGAGATGTTTCATTTTCGCCGATAATTATAGTATTATCTTTAACAAATTGTTCTTCTATTTTTGGAGTTTCCTGAAAGAAGAAATCATATAACAATAATGATCCTATAATAATAGTAGTAACAATAATTAATATAATTAAGATTTTTTTTAGAGACATAAAGTTTAATTATTAATATAATCCACAGCAATCATATTCGGATTCAGGGGTTGGTTTTGGACTTTCACAAAAGCTGTCATCATAATTTGTTTTTTTGAACATGCCACAATCATTATTGCCAGTTTTTTCCCATTTATATTTATCTGTATCAATAATACATTGGCAAAATGAGGAATTCCATTTTTGGCCTGGCAAACATTCTGTTTCGCATTTAGCAGGGCAATTATTAATAGAGCATGTAAGTTCAATTGACTCAATTTTTTGTGATTCAATTTCTGGAGGTTTTGGAGCTTGTATTGCGACTAAATTTGGATTTATTGTATTTAGAATTAAATAAGATGCTAAACCTAATACAAGCCCCGTGATAGCTCCATATATCCATTTTTTAGCTTCTTCTTGAGATGTAATGTTAGTTCCAGAGGCCATATATAGGAAACCTCCAAAAACCATAGCTCCAAAAGCAGCTAGTCCGACTACGCCTAAAGCAAAAAGATAAACATATCGTATATAATCTTCTAATCCGATTTCACTTCCTTGTGTTGCCTGTTCTTGTCCAGGGATACCAATCTCCAGTTTATATTCCGCTTGAATAAAAGTAGTTGGCAGTACTAAGAAAAATAGAATAATTAATATGGTTAGAATTTTTTTCATATATTATTGACCGATTATTAATAAATTTGCTTTAGCTGATGTTTTTTGCATAGAATTATTTTTATTTTCTACAAAAAGTTGAATATCTTTAGAAATCGTATTTATTGATTCGCTGATTTTTAGCTTAAAAATATTCGGATTTTCTGAATTGATAGATTGCGTAGCTTTTTCTTGTCCAAATCGCCAATCATAATTTAGCTCATCTATATTTTGCGTGCCAAAGAAATATGGAGTAGCTTTAAATTCTATTGTTTGATTTGGGAAGGCATGATATTTTTTAAGATTGATATTTGAATAGTCAAAAGCAGTAAGTTTTGATTGTAGAATGATTTGTGGTTTAATTGGTTTTATAGAGATAGATTGTGATTGTCCTATAATATTGCTTTGTTCATCTTGAATTTCTAATTCAATAGAGTAAATATTATAAATACTATTGCCGATATCAAAATTAAATGTTTGTTTGCCTTTTTCAGTTATTCTTTCTTGGAGATAATTGTTACGGAAAAAAGACCAAGAATAAAGTGCTTTTTGTTGGTTGATATTTGGATCATTAATAATAGCTACAACTTCTATTTTGCTTCCGAAAGTTGGTAGAGCTTTGCCAGAATATTCTGCTGGGATATAAGTATTTGTTGACCATGTTAATGTGATTGCATCAAGAGAAGTAGTATTCTGTCCATTTATTGGTAAAACAGGGATAAACAGACAAAATATAATTATTAATAAAAAATATTTTAATTTCATTTTTCAATTAATTTGTTTAACATTTTAATTTTAGGCATATGTCCTCTTTGTTCTGCATAAATCCAAACAACGAAAATAGTCCATGTTGGGCAAAAGTCGCCCCAAAAAGGAATTAATTCTGAAATAAAAGTAGTGGCGAACCTAGCTGTGGGAAATTTTTTTAATCGAAAAACGCACCAAAATCCTAAAATAGTAGCAGTGCATACACCAAAAAAGCGAAAAGTGAGTAGTCCTATTCCAAGATAATCAAGCGCATCGTCAATCAAAGCTACTATTCCTATTAGAATAAATTCAACACTACTTATTTGGCTTTCAGGTAATGTTGTGTCAGTGATTGATTCAATTCTGTCTTTTCTGTCTTTGGTTCGGGCTTTTGCTAATTGGTCTGTATAATTAGACATAATTTTATTCCTCTTCTTTTGCTAATTCTTCTTTTGCTTTTTCAATCTCTAATAATTGCGCTGGATCTGAAGTTATAATTTGGTCTTCTGTATATGATGCGATAATTTGAATAGAAACATGTTTTAGTCCTGCGAAAAATAATCCTTCTCCTACATTGCATTGTAATAAATCAAATTTTTCATGTTCTGTTAAATTAAATGCTTTTTGGATAATATCAGAAGCGGCTGGCGATTGTTTTAATAATAATTGTAGCGAAGAGTTTGTTATAATTGGTTTGCCATATTTTGATTTCATAAAATCAGCAACATCTTGCGTAATAGTTGTTAGTCCAAGGAAATATTTTCGGCATCTTTTTGCGATTCCAAAAAGGAATGAAGCAGCGTCTTCATGTTGCATCATCAACCACGCTTCATCAACAACCATTATTCTTTTTTTTCTTTTAGATCGAACAATATTCCAAATATAATTTAAAACAACATACATAGCTAGCGGCCTTAGTTCTTCTTCCATATCTCTGATGCTAAAAACTACTAATTGATTATCAAGATGAACATTAGTTGAATGATTAAAAAATCCTGAGTAACTGCCAGTTACGTATTTTTCTAATCTGACAGCTAAATTTTCTGCGCCAGTCATACCTCGTAATATTGTATAAAGATCTTGCATTGTTGGAGCGGGAATTTTATCAATGTCAGCAGATTCTGGAGTAATATTTCTGGAAGCATATGTTTCAATGACTGCTTTATCCAAAATAGAACTTTCTTCAGGATTTAGTCCTCCAAGCATCATTTTTAATAATCCGACTAAATTTAGAATATTTGTTTTTAATGCATCTGCTTGACTTTCATCTGGTCCAGCAATAGGTACATCAAATGGATTAAGGTGATTTGGAGATGATTGCGATATATTTATAAATGTTCCGCCAACAGTGTCAGATAAATATTTATATTCTTTTTCCGGATCAACAATAATGACATCTACGCCCTGCATTAAAGATCTTAAAACTTCCAATTTAACAGAATAAGATTTGCCAGAACCAGATTTGGCAAATACAACCATATTGGCGTTTTCTAAACTAAATCTGTCAAATAAAATTAATGAATTATTATGCCTGTTAACGCCGTATAAAATTCCTTTATTGTCGCTTAAATCAGAAGAAATAAATGGGAAAGATGATGAAAGAGGAAGAGTATCAAGATTATTATGAATAATTAATTTGTCTGTTCCTAGCGGGAGAGTTGAAATAAATCCTTGTTCTTGTTGGAAGGCGCATGATTTAGTGTAAATAGTTTTAGTTTCTAATAGCGCTCGGATTTTATTTTCTATTTTATTTAAATCTTCAATAGATTCTGCGAAAAAAGTGATGTACAATCCAAATTTGAAAAGTTTTTCTTCCCCTCTTTGTAATTGGTCTCTAAGATATTCAACATTTTGCAAAGCGGCTTCTAGCTGTGGATCTCTTACTTTGCCTGCTTCGGCTTGTAATGATATTTGTGATTGAATTTGTGTTGTTTTTTTTCTTAATTTTTTGAGTGCGTATGCTGTGCTTGTTGGAAAAGTAAATAAGGAAATATTCATTTCTTGATCAAGTGTAATTATCGGCGAGAGCCATCCACTGGCTAATGTTTGCGGATAAGTAAAAACAAAAATAGTTTTACCATATTTTTGTCCAATTTGAATATGATTGGATTCAATTTTTAATCCTGCTGGAGCGATAAGATCAATAATCGGCTCTAAAGACGGTTGTATAAATAATTCTGTTTTTTGTTCTTTCTCAAATAAAGGCATTTTATTTTGTTGATGGATTATAAAACTTATAGAATAATTCAATTAATTCTTCTGTATTCAATGGGACAGAATTGACTCCAGCTCCTCTAAGTCCGCTCATAACGAATTCTACTCTTTGCCAAAGCTGAGTTTTATACTTTTGGAATTCTTCTTCCTTGATTTCGTCATCTCTTTCCTTGAATTTGCTTCTAAAGAATTTATTGAAAATTCCAGTATTTTTTACTGATAAAGAGATTGGAGCATATGGAATAATTACATAAAACGAAGTAGTCATGATATTAGTCATTTCCGTAAGACTTTGAACAAAATCAATGTATTCGGTAGTTTGAATTTTTAGTAATTCATTTTCTTGTTTTGTCTCAAGTTTTCTTAATGTTTTTATATAAGGACTGATATCAAATTTTCTTGATGAAACCATAATCTGAACTGGAAAATCCAGAGAATTAAGAAATAATTGATATTTATAAATAACAGCATCTTGTTCTTCTGTTGATTTTAAAGCAAGATTAACACTGGAAGCAAGAAGGACAGCGCGCATGCCTTTATTTTTAAGGACAATTACACCATTTCGGATGTCTTTTATTGGTAAATGTCCTTGCATTGAAGCGTTTGTTTTTTTTGTCATTTTATTCTTTTTCTTTATTTTCTCTTTTCCATAAATATAATCTCGGTCTGGAAAAGAATTTAAACATTGATCCTAAATATAAAATAAATGGTTGCCAATTATCAACTTTATAAAATGCTAGCGCTAGCGAAAGAATTAAAATCGGAAGACCGATAAAAATAAAAATGAAAAAATTTGGAATTATAAACCATAACAATAATAACACAGCTCCTCCAGCTAAGAGAAATAAAAATTGTTTCAAAGTAAAAGGACCTATTATTTTATCTTCAATATCAATAAATTGTGGTACATTAAATCGCATATTATTCTTCCTCTCTTGGCCATTTTGGTATCTTATGGACTATTTTTAAGTCTTCTTTTATTGGTAAAAATAATTCTTTATTTATTTGTCGGGCAACATTTCTGCTTTCTTCAAAAGATAATTTGCATTTTTCTTGAATTGATTTAATGAATTCAGTAATGTGTGTCTCTCCTAATAATACCATACCTACGATATAAGAAAATTTCCATAATTGTTCAGAAGTTAAATTATTGTCTTTAGCTATCTGCCATATAATATCAGCTGTTCCAACAGCAAACATTGTTTCTTGTAATCCTTTTGGCAAGCTTAAAAGTTTAGCGTATTTTCTTCTTGCTATTGGGTCTTTGATTTGATTTACTTGTTCAATTTGTCTTTTTGTTGGCATAAGATTATTTTCCTTTATACCCTTCAGCTTTTGCTTTTAGAAAATCTTCTTGAGTTGGAGAAGTGTTTATTTTAGATTCTCTTTTTTCTTTTTTCTTTTCTTTTACTAGCCATTCAACTTCTCCGAAAAGAGATTTTCCAGTAGTGCCAGAAATATATTTAGTAATATCTGGACGTATTCTTTCAATTTCTTTCCATTTATCTTCTGACATTATTTCTTTTTCAATAATTTCTTTTTGTATTTTTTCAAACACAGGATAATTAGATTTATTTAGTTCTGATAAATGATTTTTATTCATCGCGCCTTTAGTTTGAGTTGTTAGAAGTTCTGTAATGCCATTTTTTATATCTTTTATCAATTCTCCATTTTCATCTGTTATGCTTTCTATTGATATTTTATTCATATCTGCCGGTTTCATTTTTCTTAGTATTTCTATTGGCTTTTTACCTACTTTTTCTGCTAATTTAAGATTTGATTTAAGCAGATTATCTTGCATACCATATCGTTCAGATTCTTTTAGTGCTTGATTAATATATTTATCGCTGAATCCCATTTTTTTAGCTCCTTCATTTAGGTCAAACTTACCTCTATCAGCTAACTCATCAGCAATTCCTACTCTATTATGAAGATTTGAAGTCATATAATCAGAATAAAGATGTTCAGTAGTGCGTGATTTATATCTTTCTTTTGCTTTCTTAACATCTGCTCGTTCGCTTTCAACATATGCGCGTGGCGCTCGGGCTGTTTGTCCTACAGTCCAGCGTCCAAGACGCCTTAATTTACCTTCAGATGGTCCTTTAACGGTAGATATTTCTTGCATTCTTCCTTCCATTTTTTCTGCCCAAGGAGCAGTAAATGTTTTTGCTCTTTTGCCGGCCCAGTCGGAAAGACTTCCGCCTTGATTTTTAACAAAAGACATTGTTCCGCTAGCTCCATAAGCGCCCATTTTACTTGCCCACATTACACCGCCAATAAGAAGGCCGATAATACAAAGGAATTGAAGAATTGCGCTTGGAATAGATAATAAAGCAATGCCTGCTGCAGATAATAGCCCAGAAGAAGCAATAACGTTATTTGCTTCTTGCTGAATAATATTATTAAAAGAACCGAATTGAGCTGCTTGTATTGCTAACCAGACAAAAAAGAAATATACTGGCGCGAAAAATGCCCAATTTAAAAATTTTCTCCACCATTGACTGGTATATCCTGATGTTCCGGGTAATATCCCTGCAAACCAGGCCAATGGAGACATTATTAGTAAAATCCAAAGCATTATTAATCTAGTTAATAAGAAAAATGCTCCTAAACCTAAAGCAATAGCTGCGCCTAATATTAATAATGCGCCTGCAAAAACAGCAAAAGTTGTATTAATTGATCCAGAAATTCCAGCGGGTAATTTTTCTTCTAAATCTGCATTTGGATCTATTTGATATACTTTTTGGACTTGCAAAGCACTTGCCAGTTGGAGTGTGATTCCCTTATTGCCCGCTACTTCATCATAAAAAAAATGAGCAGCGACTTGAGAAGCATCAATTATTGTTCCACAGATAACCAAGCTGAAATTAATTAAAAGAGCTACTATTATAAGCTTTGGCAATAATTTTTTTATTCCATATCCTTCTATTTGCAAAATTGCGCCGAACGCTATAACTAATAAAACTAAAACAAAAAGCATATTAACTAAATCTCTAGTTAATTGCCAGCCAGTTTGCACAATAGGAGCATTAGCAAATTTTTCTAAGCCAAAAGCTATTTCTAAAAGTAATGCGGCAAAAGAAAATATTAATCCGCACATAGCGCGTACTATTATTCCTAAATAGGAAAGTCCTTTAGCAACAACTTCGATGCTGAAATCAATTAAACCAGCGTGTACATTATTAACTTTAAAAACAAAAATACCTAAAATACTGATTAAGAATATTAAAATAAAACTTGATATGATTTTTTTTTGATTGAAATCGCGCATTTAGTTTTTAATTATATCTTCCAGTTCGGCACATATAGTAAAGTGTTAAAAGATGATCATAAATATCATCAAGCGCTTCAATTAAGCCATAAAGGTCTTTACCGCTAGGATAATCTTTGTCGCCAATAACCGATAATAATTCTCCGTCATCTTCAACTTTCTGTTCAGTAAAAGCAATTACATTTTCGACTAAATCTTCAAAATTGTTAGAATCAAAAGAAGGATCTATAGCTTTTATTTTATCTATGGCTATAATTTTTTTATCTAACATATCTTTTTCAGCATTAAGAACTATTTGTGATTCAGGAGCTTTTAGATTATTTTCATATGTTTCTAAATAATAATCTACAGCAGGTATATATGTATTTTCTAAATAATCTATTGATTCTTCTGTTTTATCAATTTGATCAGCTGTTTGACCTGGCAAGTCTTGAAATTGCTCTATAAAACCTGAAAAAACATCATCAATATGATCTATAGCTTCTTGACTATTACTTTCGTAAAATAAATTAATGTTTTTATCGTTATTGGGATTGGTAATGTTTATATACCATTCAAACCAAGAATAATCTTTTTCTGCGACAACTGTTTTAGTAGAAGAATTATCAACCCATTCTGTTGTTTGTCCGATTATCATCCCCCAATCATCTTTTATTATTTTAGTAATTAGTTCGCTTGTATCGGTCTTTGTTGTGACTGATTTTGTTGTGAATATGCCTTCTTTAATTAAATTCATAACAGAAAATGAATAAGTGTTTGTTTGTTCTTCAATAGCAATATGTTCTGTTTTAATTAAATTTCCATTATCATCTTTTGTTTCTGTGGTTTTATCACTGATTTCTTCAAGATTTTCATCATATAATTCAAATTCAATTCGTTTTCCACCAAGTCCACTATCTGATGTAACGGAATCCTTTGATAGATAAGAGATTTCCTTTTTATACCGATTTTCAAAATATCCTTTCCATTTCCCGCTATGAGCGTTAGGAACACATAATTCGTACCATTCTATTTCTGAAGTAAAAACTGGTTGAAAATAGTCAAATAGATAGAAAAATTCAACAGGAGTATATTCATTTGGCGTATAATTGACATTTTTACTTTTCATAAAATCAATAGTATAATTTGTTTGATCGTGATTAGCTGTCCTTAGCTTATCAACTAGTTTGATAATCTTAAGTTGACTTGATCGTAATTTTTGTAGAACTTGATTAGCAATATCTAGATTTTGTTTTATGGTAAGTACAGGAATTAGTTCTTTGTTAGTATCAGATGGTATTTTAGAAGGATCTGGAAGAGTTTCGCCTTTTGGAAGTGGAGCTTTATCATTAGATGAACTTGGCCCTTCCCCTTTTAAGGAAGCTAAACCATCAGTTATTAATTTATTAACCATAACTTCTCCAATAGCCATAATGTATGGTTTAAAGAAACTACCTCCCTTAGCCGCTAAATTAGCTAGAGTTGCATTTATTCTATCCATTCCAGATGTTAAACTTTTATTTGTTATATTAGCAACAGTAGAAGCAGGTGCTTTTATCGTACATTTTGACGTGCATGGTCCTGTAAAACCAGCTGCTTTTAAATTTTCTGGTTTGCAAGCATCAGGCAAAGATGGAAACCCTCGTATATTTTCATGTTTTTCTACTTCTTGGCCATTTTTATCAAGCCAAACACAATCTTTAACGCTTAAGTATCCTCCACCCATTGCAGCATCTCGTTCAGATTCTTGTTTGGCTAGTTCTTCGGCTTCTAGTTTAGCTGATTGAGCTGTTATTACGGCTCCGTAAAAATCATAATGTGGCTTGGTGGTGATTTCTGTCCAGACTTTCCATCCGCCTTGTTTAAAATCATCATAAAAATTACTTAAATTGGCTCCAATGTCGCTTAAAGTACATTTAACTTTTTCGTCAAAAGTATGTTCTTGCAATAGAGGTATTTCATTATATTTAAAAATATCATCAATTTCTTCGCATAAAAATCCAGCGCCTAAAAATTTAGTAATAAAATCGCCTCCAGCAGCATCTGCCGCACTAGCTAGATAATCTCCAAAATTACTTGACATAAAAGCTGGTTTGCCCTTGTAACCATTTTGAACCCATTCAATAATATCATTGGTAATCATAGCCATTAGTGTACGAAGAGCTGTTTCAATAACTATTTGCATAGCTAGATCAGCCCAATGTTCTGCTCTTTCTTCTTGCATCAAAACAGCTGTTAAATTCGTGGCTACAAATTGACCAGCTATTTTTGCTTTTTCCCAAACCCATTGGACTTTTTCCCAAACCCATTTACCTGCTTGAAATGCAATATGTCCAACGTCAGTCCATTGGGCTTGAGCTTTTTTAGGAAGCAAAAAAGAAAAACCACCAGACATAAATAAAGTTGTAATTATTAGAGTAGTTACTAATCCTTTTCTTAAAGATATATTGTTGTAAAAAGAATTGAGCATTTTTTATTCTTGTAAGCGATCAGCTATTTTTTGAATTATTTGTATAGTTCGCTCATTAATAATTTTATATTGTTCTAATGCCAAATTTGTTTTTAATGGGTCTGTTTGTATTTGTCTAATAGCTTTGTAGATATTTGTCATAACCCAAAATACACCTAACTGTTCTTTATGAATATCCTTGAAATCAGAAGGAACAGGAATTTTCTTTATTTCATTGTAAATTTCTTCATAAAAATTTATATATTTATTAATTTCATAAAAGTCGTTATTGTTAATAGCTTCGTAAAATAAATGCGTTTCTGTTTCATATATTTCTCTATTAATATTTGTTTTATCAGCGCACCTATTCATTATTTCTATGATTGCTTGAGAATAAAGTTCAATAGATTCTTGATTGTTATTATTGGAAATAATTATTTCTTCATCAGAAATTTTAGGCAACATAAATTCTTCATATGATTGGTTCATAACTTCTTGTATAGCGGAACTGATTATTGGATAATTAATATTTAAGATATCAAAATCTGAATTATCTTCCATTGGTTGTATTTGTCCATCAATTGTTTTTTGGGCTAAGTTTTTAGATAATGCTTGCGTTAGGTTTTTAGGTAATTCCCTTGGTAAAGTTTCTCTATCAGATAATTTGTCTCCTGGGGCTGGTTGGAGCGGACTGTATCCAGCAGTTACTTCTTCTCCATCTAAATAGCCATCTTTGTCAGTATCGGCTATACAAGGATTTGTTTTCCATGTTATTTCTTCCCAATCCATAAGCCCATCGCTGTCGCTGTCTTGATTTTTATTATTTGGATTTGGTTGACATCCATTAGTCGGAATCGTGTTTTGTTCAAGTAATTCGGATATTTGTTCACTAATTGAGGCAGTACTTGTTTTACTTTCCAATACAAAATATCCGCCTAATATTGTGCCAATTGCTAATATAAAAATAATAACGAAAACGTTGAATTTCCTAGAAAAAGTATTTTGTTTCATTAGTTTAATTATACTATATTTTTCCACTTTCCCAAAATGATATTTGCGCGGTTTATCCACAGAATAATTAATGTTATAATAATCTTATGATTAAAAGATTATTGAATTTTGTCGAAAATGCGCAAGTCACGTTTTATAGCTGGATTACTGCTTTTTTTTCGGTGATTTTTATTCGTATATTTTTAGAAAATATTTCAAGCAAAACATTTTCTGGGATTATTGGTTCTGATATTTATACAATAGTTCATTATTACCTTTTTTATTTATCTGTTGCCCTATTTTTTATTCTTATACTTTCTCTTTTTATTAAAGATCATTTTGTACATATATCAAAAGTAATATTATTTGGAATGATTATTACGTGGATACCTCCTATAATTGATATGATAGTTTCTAGAGGCAAAGGGATTGGAATGGCGTATTTATTTCAATTGCCAATTGATCTTGCGAGAAATTTCTTTTTATTTTTTGGAGCGCATAAAATGCCTGGAATTACACCAGGAATTAGAATAGAAATTTTTCTTGTCCTAATCTCAGTATTTTTTTATACAAAATGGAAGACCAAAGATATTAGTAAGAGCATTTTTGTTTTTTTGATTTCTTATTTAGTATTGTTTTTCTTAGTTTCATTGCCAAGTTTCGTGGCTTTTGGGCAAGGTGATGTTCTCAGATTTTTTTTAAATTCTATAAGAGGATCTCTTTTTGAGAAAAACTTTTTACATCAGACAATAAGATTTTCATCGTTAGAACGGCAATTTGAAATTTATTTTAATGGAGCGATTTCTCATATTTATTATTTTTTGGTTTTTGGATTGTCTGCGTTTTTAGCATTTTTATGGAATAAACAAAAACTTATTGCTATTTTAAAAAACTCTCGTATAGAAAGAGTTGCTCATTATTGGTTAATGATTGTTTTAGGCGCGATATTGGCGATTGCCTATATCAATCCTCTTGTTTTGAATTGTTGGCTTGATATATCATCGCTTATTATTTTATTATTGTCATTCTATTTTGCGTGGATGTTTGCAGTTGGAGTCAATGATATTGCTGATCAAAAAATTGATTTTGTCAGTAATAAAAAACGCCCTCTTATTGTTGGAACATTATGTGAATCAGATATTAAAATTTTCAATTTCTTTTTTCTTATATGGGCGATTCTTGGAGGTTTTTTAGTTGGGCATTATGCCCTTTTTATGATTATTGCTTTTACAGCTCTTTATTATGTGTATTCGTCTCCGCTATTACAGCTTAAGAGATTTGTTATTTTAAATTCATTTATTATTTCACTTTGTTGTCTTTCCGCGGTATTTGCCGGATTTTTTACAGTGAGCGAAAATAGCAAAATGAGCGCGTTTCCTATTAATTGGCTTTTATTAATTGTTTTTGTCTTTGTTTTATCCGTCAATATTAAAGATATAAAAGATATTAAAGGAGATCGTCGTCAAAGCATTCATACAATTCCGGTGATTTTTGGTGAGAAAAAAGGGAAAAAATATATTGGGATAATGTTCGCATTATCGTTTCTTATTGTTCCTTATTTCTCCGGTTTAAAAATATTGTGGTATATTTCAATTTTGAGCGCTATTATTGGTTATTATCTTGTTAATAAGAAAGTTTTTTGTGAACAAAATATTTT
>JBHPFQ010000015.1:0-15189 GCA_042571625.1 Patescibacteria group bacterium
TCAGTATAACAACTGAAAATAATGGAATTGAGCAAATAGTTAATATAGATAATTTATCTAATAATTTATTATTTCTATTATTATTAAACCATTCAAAAATACTTTTAGCAACTACTTCCCCAACATCCTGAATATTGGAAAGCTCTTCTAATTTAGCTATTTTAAGTTTTTCCAAAGAACCAAAATAATTAGCCAAAGCAATACTTGTTTCTTCGCCTGCATGTCTAATGCCCAAAGAAAAAATAAATTTTGAAAAAGAAATTTTCTTACTATTCTCAATTGATTCAATAAGATTATCTGCTGATTTCTCCGCAAAACGCTCTAAAGGAACTAAATCACCTCGCCTTAGTGTAAAAATATCAGCAGGGCCAGACACAAGCCCTTCGTCCATAAGCTGATTGATAATTTTCGGCCCTAACCCGTTAATATTAAATCCTTTTTTAGAAACAAAATGAGATAGTCGATGTTTTTGCTGAGCTCCACAATTTTTATTAGAACATCTATGAATAGCTTCTCCTTCAGGTCTAATTACCCGCGCTCCGCAAACAGGACATTGTTTCGGAATTATGAACTTTTTCTCTTTGCCAGTTCTTAATTTTTTAATTACCCCAACAATATCAGGAATTACATCTCCAGCTCTCTGAACAGCAACAGTATCTCCGATTCTTACATCTAACCGTTTAATCTCATCTTGATTATGTAAAGTTGCTTTTGTTATAGTAGTTCCTCCAATTTTTATCGGCTCTAAAACAGCTACTGGAGTTAAAGCGCCTGTGCGTCCAACTTGAGCTATAATATCTTTTATAATAGTAGTTGCTTCTGTCGGAGCAAATTTAAAAGCTATTGCCCCGCGCGGCGCCTTGCCAACAGACCCTAGCTTATCAAAAACATAATTGTTATTAACAATTACCACTATCCCATCAATTTGATAAGGAAGTTTTTCTCTTTGTTTTTCAATATTATTACGAAATCCAACAACATCTTCTAGCCCATCGCAATGTTTATCTTTCCCAATCACAAATCCCATTGCCTGACATATTTCATGTTCTTCTTGATGAGTTTTTTGCCCAACATCAGTTATTATATTATAGGCTAAAAAATCAAGCTGACGGCTTGCCGCGATTTTCGGATCAAGCTGGCGAATACTGCCTGCGGCAGTATTGCGAGGATTAGCATATAAAGAAAGCCCTTTTTTCTGTCGTTCTTTATTAACTTTTTCAAAAGCATTTTTCGCCATATAAACTTCCCCGCGAACTTCTATCTCTCCATTATTTATCAAATCTTGAATATTTTCTTGTATTTTTGAAGGCAAAGTTTTGCGAATTTCTAATTTCAACGGAATAGAATTTATAGTTTTCAAATTTTGAGTTACATCTTCTCCAACCTTTCCATCGCCACGAGTTGAACCCTGAATAAAAATTCCATTTTTATAAACTAAAGAAACCGCAAAACCGTCAATTTTAAGTTCCGCAAAATAATCTAATTTTTTATTTAAAACTAATTTTTGAATTCTTTTTTCCCACGCTATAAAATCATCCACAGAAAATATATCTTCCAAAGAAAGCATTGGTTTTTTATGCTTTACTTTGACAAACTTATCCAATGGAATCCCGCTCACCCTTTGCGTTGGCGAATCAGAAGTTATTAAATCGGGGTGCTCCTGCTCTAATTTATGTAACTCCTGCTTCAAAGAATCCCATGTCGCATCGCTAATTTCCGGCTTATCTAAAACATGATACAAATAAGAATGGCGGCTAATCACCTTTTTTAACTTATCTATCCTTTTTTTGACCTCGGCTTTGTTCATGCTTACATTATACTCCAATTCTTCGCGTTAACAAAAAACCCCGAGCCAACTCGGAGTTTTTATAGTTTTAAATAGATGCATCCACTATTCTTACTTTCTTCTTATTCTTATCTTCTTTTCATCAATAATAATCAATGCTTTTTGATTTTCTTTTTTATTAATAATTTTCTTCTTAAAGAAATTTTCTAAATTACTATTAACCGACTCTACTGTTTGATTTCTTAATTTCAACATAATAAGACCTATCGGCTTTTTAGATGAAAAATAATAAAGCTCACCAAAATCTAAATCTAAAGTTATCAAAATCATCTTCTTTTTATGAGCTAATTTAACAATTTTTTCATCTTCAGCATCGCCAAAATCAAAATGAGCTACGGTTTTCGCTTCGTAGCCCAAAGATTCAATAAATTCAGCTGTTTTCCAAGAAAGATTAGCGTCTAATAAAAATTTAGGCATAAACAATTCCAGAAGAAGGAATTACTTCTTCTTCATATTTGGTCAAATTTTCAGCATACTCTATGGCTACCTTAATATCTTTATTGCTTAATTCAGGATACGCCTTAATAATACGATTAAAATCATATCCTTCTTTCAAAAGATTCAATATCAAATATACTGGAATACGAGTTCCTTTAATTACTGGTTTGCCAACCATGATCTTTGGATTGATAGTTATTTTTTTACTCATTATTTTTAATAATATATCTAAAGTTATTTTATGTCAAATTATAATATTGATCAATATACCATTGCAAACACCCTATTTAAACCCCAAAATCCAATCAAATCATCATTCCGAAATGACAAAAAGAATGTAGGATTTTTTAATAAAAAAAGCCCCGGCGAAGATCTTTATTTTAAAGACCTTGCGCCGAGGACGATTTAATTAATCTTATAATCCAAAAGCTTCTCTTGTTCTAAGAATGTCAGAGTTAATAATTTCTACAAATTTCTCAAACTCCTCTATCGTAATATGGAATCCTTTCATTTTGTTTTTCAAAATACGTTTAACGCCATCAGGAGCAACAAAACGAAATTTATCATTTTCTATTTCTCTTTTTAATACTAAATACGCTATTTCGTTCCTTCTTTCATCAGTCATTTCAATTCTCCTTATTTATAAATTATTATAGTTAAGAACTATCTATAACATATCATACCATCCCAATTTTGTCAAGGGTTTCGGGGATTTTGTGAAAGTGATATAATGAAAATGTTTTCGTCATTTCGACCGAGCGTAGCGAGTGGAGACCTGCCTAACGGCAGGCAGGAATCTCATACTTATCGTTAGTTGATGAGATTCCTCGACTCGCTCACTACGTTCGCTCGCTCGGAATGACGAAAGAACTAGATTCCCGCTTTCGCGGGAATGACAAAACATGAAATTTTCCCATCTCCACGTCCATTCCCACTACTCTCTATTAGACGGCCTTGCTAAAATAGACCAGCTTTTGGATACATGCAAAGAACTTGGAATGAATTCCATGGCTTTAACTGACCACGGAACAATGTACGGAGCAGTGGAATTTTTCCAAAAAGCCAAGAAAAAAGGCATTAAGCCGATTATTGGATGCGAAGTTTATCTAGCTCCGAATGGCATGCTAAAAAAACGACCAAATATTGATAATAAGCCGTATCATCTTGTATTATTGGTAAAAAATCAACAAGGATACAGTAATTTAGTAAAGCTCGTTACCAAAGCCAATTTAGAAGGATTTTATTACAAGCCACGCATTGATAAAGAATTATTAAAAAAATATAGCGATGGGCTTATTGGACTTTCTGCTTGTATAGCAGGAGAAATCCCAAGAACAATATATAATAATCATCCTGAAAAAGCTGAAAAATTATCTTTAGAATATCAAAATATTTTCGGTCCAGGAAATTTTTATTTAGAACTCCAGCATCATCCATCAATCAAAGAGCAAGAATCAATTAATAAAGAATTAATTAAAATAAGTAAAAAACATAATATTCCATTAGTCGCTACCAATGATGTTCATTATTTAAAAAAAGAAGATGCTGAAGCTCACGATGTTTTGCTAGCAGTACAAACAGATAAAAAAACATCTGAACAAAACCGATTAACTATGAAAAATGAGGACTTTTCATTTCGGCCATCCGAACAAATGATCCAAGATTTTAGCCACGCACCAGAAGCTATTGAAAATACTCAAAAAATAGCGGACAAATGCGATTTTGAATTTGAATTAGGAACAATACAACTACCTCATTTTGATGTTCCGTCAGAACAAACTCCTGATGAATATTTGCGCGATTTATGTAAGAAGGGCTTAGAAAAAAAATATCCTAACACATCGCCAGAAACAATAAATAGATTTGATTATGAACTAGAAATTATTAAAAAAATGGGATATGCTTCCTATTTTCTTATAGTCCAAGATTTTATAAATTGGGCAAAACAAAATAATATTATTGTCGGTCCTGGTAGAGGAAGCGCGGCCGGCTCAATTGTTTCTTATTTATTAAATATTACCGAAATTGACCCTTTAAAATATGATTTACTTTTTGAAAGATTTTTAAATCCAGACAGAGTTTCTATGCCAGATATTGATTTAGATTTTGCTGATGAACGCCGAGGGGAAGTAATTGATTATGTAAGCAAAAAATATGGAAAAGATCACGTAGCCCAAATTATTACTTTCGGAACTATGGCTGCGCGTGGTTCAATAAGAGATGCTGGACGAGCAATGGATTATCCATACAACATCTGCGACCAAACAGCAAAAATGATACCGTTCGGAATGAGTATTAAACAAGCACTAAAAGAATCGTCTGAATTTAAAAATTATTATAACAGCGACGAACAAGCCAAAAAATTAATTGATATGGCAATGAAACTTGAAGGAGTCGCGCGCCATGCTTCCACGCACGCAGCTGGAGTTCTTATTACCAAAGACCCTCTGGACAAAACAACTCCATGTCAATATTCTTCGCAAAAAGATGGATCAATCGTGAGCCAATACGAAATGCACTCTGTTGAAGATCTTGGATTGTTAAAAATGGACTTTTTAGGATTAAAAACATTAACTGTTATTCAAAATACTTTAAATCAAATTGAAAAACAAACCAACAATAAAATTGACTTAACTACTTTGCCACTAAATGATTCTGAAACTTTTAAACTTTGCCAACAGGGAAATACAACCGGAGTATTTCAATTAGAAAGCAATGGGTTTAAAAGATACTTAAAAGAATTAAAACCAACACAATTTGAAGATATTATAGCAATGGTCGCTCTATACCGACCAGGTCCAATGGAATTTATTCCAGAATTTATAGCCCGCAAGCACGGGTTAAAAAGAGTTACATATATTCATCCTGATTTAGAACCAATATTAAAACCAACTTATGGAATTTGCGTATATCAAGAACAATTAATGCATATCGCGCGCGACTTAGCAGGATTTACTCCTGGCGAAGCTGACGTTCTAAGAAAGGCCGTAGGAAAGAAAATTATAGAACTGCTTAACGAACAAAAAACAAAAATGATTGATGGTATGATTAAGAATAATATTAATAAACAAATTGCCGTACAAATATGGCAAATGGTTGAACCATTCGCGCAATATGGATTTAATAAAGCACATGCGACATGCTATGCAATGATTGGATATCAAACTGCCTATCTTAAAACCCATTATCCAACTGAATTCATGTCTGCATTAATCGCTTCTGAAAAAAACGATATTGAAAGAATCGCCTTTTTAGTAGATGAATGCAAAAAAATGGATATTAAAGTTCTTCCTCCTAATATTAATGAAAGTTATCAAAATTTTGCAAAAACTGATGAAGGAATTATAAGATTCGGGTTAGAAGCAGTTAAAAATGTTGGCCATAATATCGTACAAACAATTATTGAGCAAAGACAAAAAAACGGACAATTTAATTCAATTTCTGATTTTATTGAAAGAATCTCTGCTGATGATGGACAAAATCTTAATAAAAAATCATTAGAAAGTTTGATTAGGTGCGGAGCGCTTGATTCTTTTGGAGACAGAGGTCAACTTTTAGCTTCTGTAGAACAAATGCTTAACTTCGCACGTGAAATACAAAAGACCAAACAAAGCTGCCAAACTAATCTATTCGCAGGACAATCAGAATCTACTGCTCCGTCATTCAAATTAGCGCAAATACAAGAAACTGACAAAAAAATTTATTTAACATGGGAGAAAGAATTACTAGGACTTTACATATCAGAACATCCACTAAATAGATATAGCAAACAGCTAGATAAAATTACAACGTCCTGTTGCTCTTTATCGCAAAATCAAGTTGGACAAAAAGTTAAGGTAGGAGGTATTATAAATAACATTAAAAAGATTATTACAAAAACAGGCCAACCCATGCTATTCGTAGAGATAGAAGATACAAGTGGACGTATAGAAGCTGTTGTGTTCCCAAAAGTTCTTCAAAAAACCGCTAACGCGTGGGAGCAAGAAAATATTGCTATTGTAAGCGGACGGCTAAATGATCGCGATGGAAATTTGAAAATTCTGTGTGATAATGTTAAAATATTGGAATAAATCTATGATAGAAAAATCTAAAATTGAAATTATCCGTCATTCTTATACGCATATTTTAGCAATGGCAATTAAAAAACTTTATCCAAAAGTTAAATTTGGCATTGGACCTGTTATTGAAAACGGATTCTATTATGATTTTGATAATATAAAAATCTCACCTGAAGATTTGCCAAAAATAGAGAAAAAAATAAAAGAATTAATTAAAAAAAATCTTGAATTTAAAAAAGAAGAAATATCTGAAGATAAAGCTAAAGAACTATTTAAAAATCAGCCATATAAATTAGAATTGATTAAAGAATTAAAAAAAATAACAATATATAAATCTGACGATTTTATTGATTTATGCAAAGGACCTCATGTTGAATCAACTAAAGAATTAAAAACTGATTCTTTTAAATTAACTAAGACTGCTGGCGCCTATTGGAAAGGAGATGAGAAAAATCCGATGCTAACAAGAATCTATGGCATAGCTTTTGAAAACAAAAAAGAATTAGAAAAACATTTAGAAATGTTAAAACAAGCAGAAAAAAGAGATCATAGAAAATTAGGAAAAGAATTAGATTTATTTTGTTTTTCTGATTTAGTTGGTCCTGGGCTCCCTCTTTTTACTCCAAAAGGAGTTATTATAATTGATGAATTGCAAAAATATATTGAAGAAGTCTGCAGAAAATATGGTTTTGAAAAAGTCAAAACACCTCATTTAGCAAAAATAGATCTTTATAACATTTCAGGACATGCGAAAAAATTTAGCGAAGAATTATTCCATGTTTCATCCAAAAAAGGACATAAATTTATAATGAAACCTGTTCAATGCCCACATCAAACTCAGATTTATGCTTCAAAAACTCGTTCTTATCGTGAATTACCAATTAGGTATATGGAATCAGAAAAACAATATAGAGCAGAAAAAACAGGAGAAGTAGGAGGATTAAATAGAGTTTACGCTATTACAGTTGAAGATGGACATTCATTTTGTAGAGTAAGTCAAGTAAAACAAGAAGTAAAAAACATGATAAATATAATAAAAGATTTTTATGTTGCTCTTGGCTTATGGGAAAATCATTGGATTTCCTTATCTGTTAGAGATTATGATCATCCAGAAAAATATATTGGAGAACCTAAAGATTGGGATGAATGCGAAAAAATACTACAAGCAATATCAGATGAAATGAAATTAAACGCAAAACGGTGCGAAGGAGAAGCCGCTCTATATGGTCCAAAGCTAGATTTCATATTTAAAGATTCTATTGGTAAAGAAATCCAAATTCCTACTGTCCAACTTGATTTTGCTACTCCAAAACGTTTTAATCTAACATATATAAATGAACAAGGAAAAGAAGAAAATCCAGTTATGGTGCATAGAGCTGTACTAGGATCATATGAAAGGTTTTTAGCGCTTTTAATTGAACACTATGCTGGCGCTTTTCCAGTTTGGCTATCCCCTGAGCAAGTACATATCCTTCCAATTGGAAAAGACCATCAAAAATTCGCCAAAGAAATTCTAAATAAATTTACAGAATCAAATATCAGGACTGTATTAAAAGATGGCGACGAAACATTAGGGAAGAAAATCCGCGAAAGCGAACTGCAAAAAATACCTTACATTTTAATAATTGGAGATAAAGAAATAAAATCAAAATCCATAAGTATTCGCCAAAGAATCAAAGGAAATATCGGACAAATGAAAATAAAAGACATTATTGAGAAAATTAAAAAAGAGATAAAAGAGAGAACATAGCTTCTCTCTTTTATTTTATTAATTGCTTGTGGATAAATCACTTTTGAAAAATAAGCTTAAAAGTTATATAATTAAAGTAAATAATTAAAGTAAATAAATATAATTTATTAAAATACAAAATTTCAAATACTAAACTTTAAATAAATTAGATCATACTTATTCAAAGTTTATTGTTTTGGATTTTTGATTTATACAAAATATGTCAAAATCAAAAATACTACTAATATCCCTGCTCTCTATCGGCATTCTAAGTATAGGAATGTTCGCTATTGTATTAGCCCAAGAATCAGAACCAATGCCTGCATCAGAAGAAGCTATAAAGGATATGGAAATAACTATTGAAGATCTTGGAGCTAGCCCGGCAACTATTCTTCCAGATAGTATTTTCCATCCATTCAAACGATTTGGAAGAAATTTCATGGAAGCAATTACTTTTGACCCTATTAAAGATGCCGAACTTAAATTACAACATGCAAATCAAGAATTATCCGAAATTAAACAGCTCATAGATAAAAATGGGATGGAAAATATAGATCAAGATGATTTAATTAATTCAGTAGAATGGTTTGAAGGAAAAATGGAAAAAATCAAAGACGCTTCTGAAACTCTTAAAAATGAAAAAAGCGATAATTTAGCGGAAGTAGAAACATTTTTAAATGACCTAACAGATAAACAATTTAAAGGACATAAGGTTTTTGAAGGTTTTCATGGAGAAATTGCTGAAAATAAAGATAAAATAGAAAATTCTGAAAATATTTTTGCTACCATGAAAGATAAACAAAGTAACACATTAAAGCGTTTTGGAGAAACATTAACAGTAATTGACGATCCTGAAAGAATTTCTGAGCGACTAAGTTCTGTAGCTAACAACCAAAAAGGAAGTGAATTTAAACTTATTAAGACAAATGAAATATTAAAAAAACTCGAAGAACAAGCACCGGATCAAGCAAAAGAAGCTATTGAAAAAGCGCAAGAAAAAACTTTTGAAAATTTTCAAGAGGATATGGCCGAATTACCTCCAATCGTCCGAGCTGAAAAATTTGAAAAGTATACCAGTTCAATGCCTGGCGATGAAACAGTTTATTTAAGTATTTTTGAAAAAATAAAGCAGTTACCGAATGTCCCACAAGACATACTAGAAAAAATTGAAGAAGTTAAAGAATTCACTGTTAAACGATTTGAAGATAAAATAGAAAGATTTGAAGATCCAAAAGTTAAAGACCAATTTTTTGAAAATTTAAATGGCAATGATTTAGACGACATTCTAGCTCTAGAAGAGCTTAAATCCAAAATCACGGCTAAACAAAAAGAAATAAAGAATAGGATTGATAAAGAATATACAGAAGGAGTTATAGAATTCAAAAAACAATTTACTGACGCGCAATCTAAAACTCAAGCTAATCGTTTTGAACGAATGATTAAAGAAATGACAAGCAATCCAAATCCTAAGATAATGAAATTAATTAATGAGCTTGAACAAGAAGTTTCACAAGATTCTGAGAAAAAGGCATTTATAGAAGACATCAAAATAAAAACTAAAACAGAATTTGAAAATAAGTTCAGACAGGAAGGAGATAGATTTTTCGATAGAATTTCAACTTTTAATCCTGAAGATATGATGATATTCAAAGAGATTGGACAAACGCAATCTTTTGATACAGGAATGATGGAGAAATTTTTAAATTATCAAACAAATATATTTAAAGAACATATTCAAGAAATTGAAAGCCCTGAAATGTTCAATCGTTTTGATGAAAGAATGCGACTTGCTCCAATTGAAGTTATCAATACTATAAAAACTATAGATAATGATTTTGGAAATGCAATGCAATTCAAAGCGCGTAAGATGATGGAAATGGAATTAGAATTAAAAGAAAGAGAAATGCAAATGGAAATGGAAAGAGCGTGGCGTGAAAATGAAGATAATTTTCAAATTCAATTGCGTCAGGTACAGAGCGATGAAGAAAAAGCTAAAATTTATGAACAAAGACGCGAACAAGATTTTTCTTTGATGAAAATAGAATTTGAAAACCGCAAAGCAATTATGGAAGCGCGATTTTCCAGTGATCCTTTTTGCGATGCAATATGCCAAGAAGTTCAAAGAACATATTTAGAACAAGATATGGCCAATAGAGAATGGCATTTGCAAGAAGACGCGCGAATGAGAGAATTTGAATTAGAAATTCAAATGAAAAACCAAATGCAACAAGATCCATTCGCTGGAAAATGCTATGACCCAAGAAGCTGTATGGAATATTGCAATCAAAATCCTAGCGCGCCAGGATGTGGAGGAATGGGCCAAATGCCTATAGATCCTTATATGATGCCTAGAACAGAAGGATCTGTTATGCCTGGAATGCCAATAGGACCTCCACCTTGTCCTCAAGGACAAATTAATATACCAACAGGACCAGGACAATGGGTTTGCAAACAAGATCCATATTACAGACCACCTGAGTCATTTAGACAATGCCCTCCAGGAAATTTCTGGAATGAACAAAAAGGATTTTGTGAATTTGACCAATCTTTATTCCAACCAATGCCTATGCCTGGAGAACCATATCCAGGGCCATATCCTCCTACTCCTCCAATGACTTTTTGTGGGCCAGGAGAATATTGGGACAATATGCGCGGATGTGTCCAAGAAAATATTATAAAATGCGGACCTGGAGAATATTGGGATTTTTATGAACAAAACTGCCGAATGGATAATTGGAAATCATGTCCTCCTGGAGAATACTGGGATCAAGGAAGAAACAGCTGTATTAGAGATGTTGTTAATCAAGTTCAAAATTGCCAACCAGGTCAATTCTATGATTACTTTAAAAGAATGTGTATAGCAGAACATTTTCCTATCCAATGTGGGCCAAACGAACATTGGGATGCTGGAACACAAAGCTGTAGACCATCATCTCCTGTTGTTTCCTGTCCAGTAGGACAATACTGGGATGATATGAAAAAAATATGCGTAAGTAATACTGTGCCTAATCAAGAAGTTTGCTCAACAGAATGGAATCCAGTTTGTGGAGTTGATAATATAACTTATTCTAACGAATGCAATGCAATGCAAAAAGGCATAACATGGAAATATAGAGGAGAATGCACTACTATAAATGATCAACCACCAGTTAGCGGATACTGCGGAGACGGAATATGCGAAAACGAAGAATACTGCCCGCAAGATTGCGAAATCCAACCAATTATTGAATGCAATAATAATAACTATTGCGATTACAATGAAAATCCAACATCGTGTCCAAATGATTGCATGGTAACAGCTCCAGAAGTATGCCCATCTAATATGTATAATGATTATACTTCAAGCTACACATGCAGTTATTCAAATTGTCCAAATGGATGTAGCTATGATCAGAATGGATGCCCTATTAACTGCACAACATCAGAATCAATATGTCCTGAAAATCCATATACTACATCTGACGGAGTTTGCGATCACACAACTTGTCCAAATGGATGCAATTTCATTAATGCATGTCCAAGCAGTTGTATGATTGAAGGAATTTATAGCTGTGGTGGATACATTGATTCTATGAGTTGTATAAATCAAGGATGTATATGGTGCAGCGATATTAATGCTTGTTATATTCCAGGGCACATCTGTGGTTCATCTGGAACATGCCCAACAAATTCATTTACTACATCTGCTGGAGCTTGTAATTACACAACCTGTCCAAATGGATGCAATTTCATTAATGGATGTCCTAATGAATGTATAGCTACAACAATGGAAGTAGATTGCGCAAATTATACTGATCCTGCATCTTGTTATGCTGACCCTTCATGCGGAAAATGGTGCGAAGGAGAATCATCACCCCATTCCTGCTTCACTCCAAATTATTCTTGTGGAACAATGATGACATGTCCGTCTACTATATACAATAACTACACTTCTACGGCTTATTGCAATATAGCTAATTGCCCATATGGATGTAACTTTGATAATACAGGATGCCCAATAAGTTGTATGACAAATGAAAACGTAAGTGTTATCTGTCCATCCACTATCTACAACAACTACACTACTGATTACTTTTGTAATTCTGCTGAATGTCCAAACGGATGCATATTTGATTATAATGGATGCCCTACAGGATGCAACATTATGAATTCAGAAACAAGTATGGGATGTGGAAGTTATACTGATTATGATTCTTGCTCTGCTAGCCCTGGATGTATCTGGTGCGAAGGAGAATCTTCTCCTTATTCCTGTTTTGGAGAAGATTTCCATACATGCGGAGAAAATACAATAAATTGTTATTCATTCAATAATAATGATACTTGCGCAGTCGCTGGATGCACATGGTGTACTACCGATTCTATATGCCATGATCAAGGTTATGAATGTACCATGCCATCATGTCCTGAAATATATGATCCTGGAACATGTGATTATCAAGGATGCGTATGGTGCGAAAGCGATTACATGTGTCACGAATCAGGCTATACTTGCACATCTTCATGCCCTCCATGTGATTGGGATACATGCCCAAATGGATGTGAAATGAATTATGATGGTTGCTGGACATCTGGAACTTGTATGTCTTCTCCCCCTCCTACTATGAGTTGTAATTACGATAATATATGTGACTATGATGAAACAATGGAATCATGCCCTAGCGATTGTTCTGGTGGATGTATGGACCCTGAATGCTCTACCCCTCCTCCTGCAAGTATATTTGGAAGTATAAAAATATTCTTTCAACGTCTATTCGGATTCTAAAAAATTACTGAAAAACTTAAAAACCCCGCTCATACGAGCGGGGTTTTTAAGTTTATAAATATTACTTTGTTAAAATAATTCCTCCTTGATTTGTTACTAACACAGTATGCTCAAAATGAGCTGACAAAGAACCATCTGCTGTTTTAAATCCAAATCCATCTACAGATCTTTTTGTTTTCCAATCGCCAACTACAGCCATTGGTTCTATCGCCAATACCATTCCATTCTTCAATTTAGGACCCTTATGTCTTTGTCCAAAATTAGGAATCTCTGGTTCTTCATGCAGATTACGTCCGATTCCATGCCCACACAAATTACGAACAACTCCAAACCCCTGTCCTTCAATATAATTCTGAATACCATTTCCAATATCTCCAATAGTTCTTCCATGTTTAGACCTTACAATAGCTCTTTTAAGAGATTTTTTAGTAACCCTAATTAAACGACCTGCTTCAGAATCAATCTCCCCTACAGGAATAGTAGTTGCCATATCTGCGAAAAATCCATTATAGATTAAACCTAAATCCAAACTAACAATATCTCCTTGTTTCAATTTTCTATCTGAAGGAACTCCATGAACAATTTCATCGTTTATAGAAACACATAAACTTGCTGGAAATCCATTGTAATTCTTAAAAGCCGGCTTTGCGCCAGCTTTCATAATAAGATTTTCAGCTAAATTATCTAGTTCTTTTGTAGATATATTTTTCACGGCCTTACTTTCAAGCTCTCTTATAACTCCAGCCAAAATCTTCCCTCCCTGCTTCATAATTTCAATTTCTTTTAATGTTTTAATTATAATCATATATCTCCTAAAGATTTTAAAATATCTTGACTAACTTCTTTAACTGAAGGATTATCACCATCAATATCAATTATTTTATATCCAAGCCCCTCTAAAAAAGAATATATCGGCTCTGTTCTTTTTTTAAATTCTTCTAATCTAACCTTAATTGTTTCTATTTTATCTAAAACCCGTTTAACTAATTCTCCTCCACATTTAGGACATTTATTTAATTTTTTATTTTCATCATTATAAACCAAAGCATGCCCGCATTTACTGCAAACTCGGCGATTACTATTTCTAAAAATAGATGTTTCTGGCTTCACATTAAGACGTAATATATAAATATTTTCTTTATTATATAAATTTTCTAAAATAGGAATCAATTCTCTAGCTTCTGGCAAAGTTCTAGGCGAACCACTAAAAACTATTCCCTTCCCATCTTGATTAAACTTTCTAACTGTTTTTTTAACAATTTCATTAGATACCCATTCTGGCGTGCATAAATCTCCGTTTTCAAAATTCTTTTTCTCTCTTTGAATAATAGGATCGTCTTTTGATTTCGGATCAAAAACTTTTTTCTCAATTATCTTACCAGTATCAAAATGTTCTAAATCTAAAACTTTTGCAAGCTCATTTGCTTGCGTGCCCTTTCCAGAACCCGGAGCGCCATAAATAATAACTACTTTTTTCATGCTTATATAATAACAAATTAAAAATAATTATACAAAAATAAAATAACCTATGTGGATAACTATAATTGATTGATTATTTACAGTCAAGAAAAAAAACCGAGCTAGCTCGGTTTTTTTACTACCTGCTTTTTCTATTTAGCTAAAACCCCTCGTAATCTCTCATTGTTAATTGAGATTCTACTTGACGAAGGGTGTCTAAAATAACTGCCACAATAATCAACAAAGCTGTTCCGCCAATAACAAATCCAAACGCCTGAACTCCTGTAATCCCCTGCACAACCGATGGAAGAACAGCAATCGTTCCCAAAAAAACAGCTCCGAATAAGAGTACTCTATTTAAAATATAATAAAGAAACTCAACAGTTGATTTTCCAGGACGTATGCCAGGAATAAATCCGCCCATTTTTTGCAAATTTTCAGCAACGTTTTTCGGATCAAAAGTCACAGCAGTATAAAAATAAGTAAATAAAACAACAAGAGCGAAATAAGAGATTCCATAAAACCACTGATTTTGGAAAAGACTACCAACCCAGTTAGCAATCGCCGCCACCCATCCAATACTTGATGTTCCAAGAAAGCTCGCTGCCATTCCAGGGAAAAGCATAATTGATAAAGCAAAAATAATTGGGATAACGCCAGCCGGATTAACATTTAACGGCAAATAAGTAGAAACTCCTCCATACATTTTATTTCCACGAACTTGCTTAGCATACGAAACAGGAATATTTCTTCGTCCCTCGTTTATGATGACAACACTTGCCGTGATAACTATAGCTAAAATCAAGAACGCTATATAAGATGGAATTTTTGAAGGATCATAAGTAACGACAATTTCCTTTACAGACAATGGAACATGAGCTACTATTCCAGCTAAAAT
>JBHPFQ010000016.1:0-13886 GCA_042571625.1 Patescibacteria group bacterium
GAATAAATCTTGTCTTTTGTTAGATATTCACGATAATTAAAATCTTCAAATTCAACTGGTTGTTTTAATACTCCGCTAATTTCTAATTTATCGCCATAACTATATTCTGGATATAGATTTGACGTTAATAATATTTTGCCTGGAATTTCTTCTGCCTTAATCT
This sequence comes from Patescibacteria group bacterium, assembly GCA_042571625.1. Taxonomy (GTDB): domain Bacteria; phylum Patescibacteriota; class Minisyncoccia; order Portnoybacterales; family UBA2143; genus JBHPFQ01. The sequence goes on from JBHPFQ010000016.1 coordinate 164, forward strand.
GAAATCTTATCTTATCAATATGCTTTTCCGGCTCACTAACAATAATCCCTTGAAAAGTAATTTCTTGATCATAATATTTTTTAACTTCGCTTTGAGCAGTATTTTTAACTTTGTTTTGATAATAAAAAGAACCTGTGATTAAAACAATCAGGCATAGATAAAAGAGTATTTTAAATATATAGATTCTATGTTCCTCTGACATCTACTTTATCAAAATATGGCTTAGCTATCTCAATCATTTGCTTTAATTCCTCATCAGGATATGGTTGAATTTTACGCCATTTTTTATCTAAAGTATTTTCATTTCTAAATTGCTGAAGATAATAAGCTTTGGATCCGTCTAATAATTCGCCTATTTTTTTAATTTCTTTTCTATCAACTATATTTGGAACAACAGTAGTCCTAAACTCATAATCGATATTACTATTTTTAATTAAATTTATACTTTTTTGAATCTTTTTTAATAATCTATGAAATTCCATCGGTCGCTTCGCTCCCTCTGGAAAAATAAAATCAGAATATTTTTCCAATCCGCATTTAATATCCATAGCAATATAATCTAATAATTTTTCTTTAAAAAGACTCTCTAAAATATTAGGATTGCTTCCATTAGTGTCTAGCTTAACTAAAAAGTTCTCTTTTTTTATTTTTTCAATAAAACTAATTAAATCCGACTGAATAGTCGGCTCACCGCCTGTTATACAAACCCCATCTATTAATCCTTTTCTTTGTGCTAAAAAATCAAAAAAATATTTTTCTTCAATAATATCTCCTCTATCAATCAAGCTTGGATTATGACAAAAACAACATCTAAAATTACATCCTGAGACAAAAACAGTAACAGCTATATTGCCAGGATAATCTACCAAAGTTGTTTTTTGCAACGCCCTTATCTCCATAAAAATTATGATAAATTCTTTGGTATTTTAAACGTTTTTCTATCTCTAAATTCTGCTTCTTTGCCAACATGGAATTGTTGGACAGGACGATAATATCCCACTACGCGCGAATATACTTCGCATGGTTGTTTAACAACACACTTGGGACAATAAAAATGTTCACCAGAAATATATCCATGATGCGGACAAATAGAAAAAGTAGGCGTTAAACTGATATAAGGCAAACTAAAATTTTCAAAAACTTTTTTAACTAAACTTTTAGCTGTTTGTATATCAGAAACTTTTTCTCCTAAAAACAAATGCATAACCGTGCCACCACTATAACTACATTGAAGTTCGTCCTGAAGCTTTAATGCTTCAAAAATATCATCTGTATAATTAACAGATAATTGAGTACTATTCGTATAATAAGGAGCTTTTCTAGATCCAGAAACAATAATATCTGGAAATTCCTGTCTGTCTTTTAAAGCCAAACGATAGCTGGTTCCTTCTGCTGGCGTAGCTTCTAAGTTATAAAGATTATCTGTTTCTTTTTGATATTTAATCAAATTATTTTTCATAAAGTCCATAATCTCAATTGCTAAATTCCTTCCAGCTTTAGTCCCAATATCTTTTCCAATAAAATTTAAAAGCGCTTCATTCATTCCAACCAGACCAATAGTTGAAAAATGATTGCTAAAATATCTTCCACGTATTTTATAAACTCCCTCAAGCCAATATTTAGAATATGGATAAAGACCTTTCTGAATAAAATATTCCAATGTTTTTCTTTTAATTTCTAAACTCTCCTTTGATAAATCCATTGCTTTGGTTAATCTTTGGAAAAATTCTTTTTTAGTTTTTGATAAATATCCGATTCTCGGCATATTAATTGTTACCACGCCAATACTACCCGTAAGAGGATTAGAGCCGAATAAGCCACCTCCACGCTTATATAACTCTTTGTTAGATAACCTTAAACGACAACACATTGAACGAACATCATCAGGGCTCATATCTGAATGAATAAAATTAGCAAAATAATTAGTTCCATACTTAGCCGATGCATCCCATAAATAATCAAGATTAGAATCATCCCAAGCAAAATCCTTAGTAATATTAACAGTCGGTATTGGAAAACTAAAAACCCTTTGATTCCTATCTCCATCAAGCATACTCTCATAAAGAGCTTTATTAAGAATGTTCATTTCTTCTTGAAAATCACCATATACCTCGTCCTTTATTTTCCCTCCAATAATAACTGGTTGTTTAGCCAATGATGATGAAGGAACAATATCTAAAGTTATATTTGTAAAAGGGCATTGAAATCCTACTCTTGTAGGAATTGCCATATTAAATAAAAATTCCTGAATTGACTGCTTAACCTGTTGATAATTCAAACGGTCATATCTTATAAAAGGTGCTAAAAGAGTGTCAAAAGAAGAAACAGCTCCAGCGCCAGCGCTCTCTCCTTGAAGCGCAAAAAAGAAATTAACCAATTGTCCTAAAGCAGATTGAAAATGTGCTGGCGGTTTTGATTCAATCTTCCCAGAAACACCTCCAAAACCTTTTAAAATTAAATCATATAAATCCCACCCGCAGCAATATGTACTAAGAGAATTTAAATCATGTATATGAAAATCCCCATTTCCCACAGCTTGTCTAATTTCTTTAGGATAGATTTTATCTAACCAATATCTTTTAGTTATTGCAGACGTAATATAATGATTAAGACCCTGAAAAGAATAAGCCGTATTTGCATTTTCTTTAACCTGCCAATCGTTTTCTTGAACATACTTATCAATCATTTCAACCGACTCGTCAAAAGCAGAGACCGCTTCTCTTAATTTGCGACGCTGTTCACGATAAAGAATATACGACTTGGCTGTTTCAGTATAACCTTCCATAATCAAAACCTCTTCAATAATATTCTGAATCTCTTCTATTTTTGGAATATCATTTTCTTTGAATCTTCTATTTAAAAGCGCAAACACTTGATCTGAGATTCCCTGCGCGATCTTTTTCCCTCCTTTCCTAGTTACCGTAAGAGCCTTAAAAACTGCTTGTGTAATTTTAAACTGATCAAAATCAACAATTCTTCCATCGCGCTTTTGAACCTGAATAATTTTTGATTTTTGAGACATAAAAAAAATCTCCCCCCTAATTTTAGAGTTAATATACAGTTATTTTACTCTAATAAAAAACAGCGGTCAAATGACCACTGTTTTATCAATATAAATTATTTTTTTACTTCATCTTTCTTCTAATAAAAGCTGGAATATCCCATTCATTTTCTTCTTCTGGTTCTGTTTCATTTTGCTTTTCTTCAACCACATCCACAACTGTCTTTGGTTTAATCATTATAGGTTGCTTTCTCTCTATATTTTTTTCTTCTTCTTTCTTATGATCAATAATGCTTGACGATGATGAAATTGGCGAAATATCCCGTATCTTTGTCTCTTCTATATCAGTTTTTTTCTTAAACTCATCAAATCCAGTAGCAATAACTGTAATCTTAACTTCCCCTTTTTTCAATTTTTCATCAATAACAGCTCCGAAAATAACTTTAGCATCTGTGTCAATTGATTCAGTAATAATTTTCGCCGCGTCATTTATCTCAACCATAGCTAAATCAGAACTACCGCTAATATTAAACAAAACTCCTTTTGCTCCATCAATAGAAATTTCAAGTAGAGGAGAATTAACAGCTGTTTTAGCAGCTTCAATCGCTCTATCTTCCCCAGAAGCTCGTCCAATTCCAACTAAAGCAGAACCTGCATCCTGCATTATCGCTTTAATGTCAGCAAAATCAACATTAACTATTCCTGGTATAGTTACAAGATCTGAAATACCTTGGACTGCTTGTCTTAGAACATCATCAACTACTGAAAAAGCATTAATCAAAGAAGTTTTCCTATCTATAATTGAAAGCAATTTATCATTAGGAATAGTTATTAAAGTGTCTACTCTTTCTTTTAGCTGCTCTAATCCTTGTTCAGCCAAACTAATTCGACGATGCCCTTCAAAAGTAAATGGTTTGGTAACCACTCCAACAGTAAGCGCTCCAGAATCTTTAGCTGCTTCGGCAATTATTGGACTAGCTCCAGTACCAGTGCCTCCACCCAATCCACAAGTCACAAAAATCATATCTGCTCCTTTAACAACCTCATGAATTTCATCACGATTTTCTTCTGCTGCTTGCCTGCCTATCTCTGGATTCATTCCAGCGCCTAATCCTTTAGTTAAATTTTTTCCTATGTGAAGTTGCTCAGACGCACCAACATGATGCAAGTCTTGAGCGTCAGTATTAATAGCAACAAATTCAACACCATGAATATTGCAAGCTATCATTCTAGCTATTGCATTTCCTCCGCCTCCTCCAACTCCAACAACTTTAATTTTAGCAAATGTTTCTAATTCTGGTTTTACTTGAGCCATAAATAATTTCCTAATCTATATATCTTCTTTTATCATATTCATTGGAACTTTGCAAGACCTTAAAGATTCTATTATGGCAAAAATCCTTTTAACAATTCTTTAATTTTGCCAATTGGCGAAAAGAAAGAAAATCCTCTAAAAGAAATTCCATTCCTATGTTTTTTATCTCTGTCTATTTTATCGGCACTCCATAATACCAAACCTATTGCTGTAGCAAAAGCAGGATCATCAACTTCATCCATAGGGCCATCTAATTCTAATGGAAATCCAATTTGAGCAGGAAGCTTTAACTCATCTTTTGTTAAATCAACTAATCCAGGAATCTTAGCTCCTGCACCAAGCAAAACAACTCCCGCAGGTAAAAGACCCTGCCTGTCAATTTTTTTTAGTTCCTTATTAACTAAATATAAAATCTCGCCAATTCTTGCTTCTATTATCTTAACAACTTCAACACGCGGTATAGATCCTTTTTCTCCGCCTAAACTAATTTTAGACAAATCAACAATATCTTTTCTATTAATTTCAGATGTAATTGCTGCTCCATATTCTAATTTTATTCTTTCTGCTAAATCAATATCGCTTCTCAACCCAATAGCAATATCATTAGTAATATGCGATGAACCAATAGGCAAAACACAACTATGAATAATATCTCCTTCTTCAAAAATTGTTAAACCAGCTGTACCTCCTCCTAAATCCAGTGCCAAAACCCCAAGTTCTCTTTGCCGTTTACTTAAAGCCGCTCTACTTGCCGCTAATGGTGCAAAAACTAGTTCCTCTATTTCTACCCCAGATTCATTAACACATTTACTTAGATTCTTAATAAAAGGAGTCGCTCCTTCAATTATCAAAGCATCAACTTCTAGCCGAACTCCGCTCATGCCAATTGGCTCTTTAATACACGCTTGACTATCAACAATAAAACTTCGCGGAATAATATGAATAATTTCCCTATTCTGAGAAATTGATATAGCCGAAGCCGCGTTAATCGCACGAGACACATCTTCTTTAGAAATTTCTCCGTCGGCGCGCGAAACAGCAACTACCCCCTTACTTATTTTAGTACTAATATGATTTCCGCTTATACTTACACGAGCACGTTCAATGGGAATTCCACTAGTTCTTTCAGCTTCCTGAACCGACTGACTAATACTTTTAACCGCCTCTTCAATATCAACAACAATCCCTTTTCTTAATCCACAAGAAGGGGATTGACCAACACCGATAAGCTGTGGCTTTGAGCCATCGGCTTTTATTCTGGCAACAACTGTTCTAATAGAACAAGTGCCAACATCCAAACCGACAACTATGTTTTCTTTAGACATATTTTATTCAATTGATAATTGCTCTAATATCTTTTCTTCCATTTCTCTCATCTTCTTCGCGTCCTTCTCATCTTTTTCATGTTCATATCCAAATAAATGTAGAATCCCATGAATTAATAAAAAACTTATTTCCTTTTCCAACGAATGTTTTATTTCTCTTGCCTGTTTTTTTGCTTGCGGATAGCAAATAATAATTTCTCCAATCCGATTAATCCCATCAGGCGCTTCAACAAAATCTTTTATTCCTAAATATTGAAAAGCAGGTTTATCCCCAAAAGACAACACGTCGGTAACCCGATTCTTGCCACGATACATTTTATTCAACTTTTTTATTCTTGCATTACCAACAATTGCTAAGCTTATTTCTATTTTACCTTCTTTTGCAAATTTTGGGAATGTCCCATCCCTGTTAATAACATTTATTGCCAAATCTGTTATTTTTCTTAAAAGTTTCTCATTTATTTCATTGGTTGTAAAATTGCGAATTTCAAGCATTATTTATTCAATTCTTCCTGAACAATTTTACTTACTAATTTCCCATCAGCCTTGCCTTTAACCAATGGCATCAAAGCGCCCATCAGCTTGCCCATTTCTCTCGGATCGCTAATCCCGATCTCGACAATTTTTTCTTTAACTATTTTTCTAATCTCATCTTCACCCATTTGCTCCGGAAGATAAACATTTAATATTTCTAATTCTTTTTTTTCTTTATCAGCTAAATCCTGCCTACTTCCTTTTTCAAACTGTTCAATAGAATCACGACGTTTCTTAACTTCGCTAGAGAGAACCTCTAAAACTTCTTCATCAGTTAATAAACTAGATTTTTCTAAATCCTTTTCTCCTTGCTTAAATAATTTTCCTCTCTTATCTTTCTCTCGATTAGAAACTGACGCTAAAACCATACGCAAAACAGACACTTTTATCGCGTCTTTTTCCACCATTGATTTCTTAACATCATTTTGAATTATTTCCTTAAGAGACATTATCTTCTCTTTTTGAATTTCTTGTCTTCTTCAAAAAGCCCTAATTTTTTTAATTTTTCAATTTTTTTGGCGGTTTTCTGCCGTCTCAAAGCACTTTGTCTTCTTTCTAATTTGCTTTTATCTTTTTCCCAAAATCTTGCTTTTCGCGCACGAACCAAAATACCGCTTTGTTGTATCCTTCTAGTAAAGCGCCTTAATAAGCTGCGGGTGTTTTCTCTTTCTCTTTTTTTAACTTCAACAACCACACAATTCACCTCCTCTATTTATTTTTTGATTTTTCTTCATCTATCAATTTTATTACTTTATTAATTAATTTTTCTGGTTCTGATTCATAAACAATATTACCAGGACCTCTATGAGATTTATCAACAATATCTTTTATCATATCTGCCGTTCCTCCACTTTGAGTCAGAACTCCAATTGGCTTTTTATCCTCAAATGCAATAGTAAATTCATTCAAAGTCCCTAATCTGCCACAAATAACTATTATCGCATCTGCAGCTCTAGTTAATAATAAGTTTCTTCCAGAATATTCAAATCCTGTATAAACAACCAAATCATGATAATCCGTAGGCAAATGATATGTTTTAAGATGAGATTTTTCTGAAGCAGCAGGAGAAAATCCAATCACAATTCCACCTTGCTTTTTAGCTCCGACAGCCGACCAGAAAGGAATGCCACTAGTCGCTCCAGTGACTAAAATAGCGTCATTTTTAGCAATTTGCTTTCCGACTTCTTTTGCTAACTCTAAAGCATTTTCTGAACAACATTTTGTTTCCGCAGCTCCAGAAACACAAATTTTATATTTAAGATATGATCTTTTTTTAACCATTTATTTTAATACTAACCGCTCTATAGTATTTTGTCAAAATAAATTACAAAACAAACGACTGCCCCATCTTCGGAACAACTGCCTGAACTCCAAGACGATCTTTAATTATTTGAGCTAAAGCATCTGCTGGATCTTTCTCGCCGTGCGTCACAAAAACCTTTTTAAGCTCTTTATCTCCACTTTTATTTTCATGCCTTGCTATTTTGCTTATCCAAGAATAAAGAGTTTCCTGATCAGCATGTGCCGAATATCCGCCAATAGCGCGTACCCTTGATTTTACAGGAATAATTTGATTAAAAATTCTAACCTTTTCAGCTCCATCAAAAATCTTACGCCCTAAAGTTCCATTTGCCTGATAACAAACAATCAGAAAAATATTATTAGGATCCGACAAATATCTAATTTCATGATGTAAAATTCTCCCTCCAGTAGACATTCCAGATCCAGCTATAATAATTTTTGGAGGAGCAATATTATTAATACTTTTAGATTCTTGAGAAGTTTGAGTTAATTTCAACCCAGGAAAATTAAAAAGTTCATCGCCTGATTCAATTAAATATTTTGCTTCTTTATTAAAATAATTAGAATGTCTTTTATAAACTTCTGTAAGTTTAATAGCTAATGGACTATCTAAAAAAATTGGTATTCTTGGAATACGATGATTTTCAACTAATTCATTTAATTCATAAAGAATTTCCTGAGTTCTTTCTAAAGCAAAACTTGGAATCAACATAGTTCCTCCTTGACTAACTATATCTTCAATAGCATTTTCCAATAAATCCTTACGTTGACTAACCGTTTCATGAATACGGTCCCCGTAAGTTGATTCAATAACAACATAATCAGCATCTCCAATAACTTCAGTTTCTCTCAAAAGTGGAACTGGTGAATTTCCCATGTCTCCGCTAAAAACAATTTTATTATCTTCTGCCCAAATCTCAACAATAGCAGATCCTAAAATATGCCCAGCATCTCTAAAGCAAAAAGAAATTCCATTATCTAACTCAATCTTCTTGCCATAATCAATTCCCTGGAATAATCCAACTGTTTTTTCAATATCATTTAACCCATAAAACTGCCTTTCTCCTCTTTTACGAGCAATGTTTTCGCTATCGGATAGCATTATTTTTATGAAATCAACTGTTGGCAATGTACTAAAAATCTTTCCATTAAAACCCTCGCTAACCAATTTTAGCAATCGACCAATATGATCAATGTGAGCATGGGTTATAAAAACAACGTCAATCTCATTTGGCTTATAAGGAAAATCTTCGTTATTCAATTTATTTGTATTAGCCCCTCCTTGAAAAAGACCACAATCAACTAAAACCTTTGTTTTTTCTGTTTCTAAAAGATAATTAGATCCAGTGACTGTTTGAGCCCCACCGCAAAAATGTATTTTCATATTTTACTTTAATTCTATATATACCTATCCGCAATATTTGAAGCTCCATAAGCATATGGTTTAATTTTTGCCTTAAATCCATTTCCACGAACCATTCCCACTACTTCTTTAATCATTTCTCTTGTTGGACCATTTTTGCCAACATCAATATGAATCTGTAAATCATAATTTGATTCGTTGTCGGACTTTAAAATAGTTTTAAACTGAGCAAGCATATCCTGAGCTGTTTTCAAAGACAAAACAACCTCATTATAAATGCGGTCTCGCAAAGTATGAAAAATCTTTCCTCCGTTAGTCCTTCTCCAAAAATATCGTCCGCCATGTCCAATTCTATAAACAATAACAGCTGTCACAAAATCAGAATCAGATTCTTGTGTCCCAGCTGAATCTGTCCCAACGACTAACTGATATTTATCTTTTGAACTTTGAGACATAAAATCAGAAACTTCCTTCGCAAGATCGGAAAGTTTTATTTCTCCATTAGTCGGACTATGAAATATATCTTTATTCTGCATAAAATTAATATAACATTTTAGTTCTTAAATCTCAACATATTTTTTCTAAATCTTTGACAAAATATATATAATATGCTTTACTGATATTAGCAAGTACATTAATTTAATTAATAACTAAAAGAAAGGATTAAAACCATGCCCAGTAATTTTTTTTGTCCTTGTTGCAAGAAAAGATTCCAAGGAGAAGGTTTCTGCGAAAAATGTTGCTTACCTACAGTAAATACCATTTCGCAACAAAATAATTTATGTTTATGCGATGTAATTGGCGAAACTCCTCTTGGAAAAAAAATCACGGAAATGTTGTCTAACGGGGAAAATATGAAAGTCCGAGCAGAGATATATGTTTTAACTGGAATTAGCGATGGAGATTGGCTGGATACATATATCCAAAAACTTTGGACATTTTTAAATCATCCTTTATCGATAATTTAGTTTACCCCCCCCCCTAGCGTAGATCATGAAATCTCGTCAGGGGGGATTTTTTTATTTCAAACAACAAAATACCATATCTGATAAATAATACCCAAAAAAAACATAAAAGCGATTAAATACACAAAAAAACTTGGCAAACAAAGATTATAAGCTGGAATCTTATCGCCTTTATTTTTCGCCTTTAAATAAATAAACGCGACAAGAATAGCGCTAGCTCCCAATGCAATCGCCCCAGTTAAACTAATAACAGCAATAAAATCCTTGAGCCCAAAAGTATATAAAGCAAATGGAATAAAACAAGCTAATGCCCAAGAAACATTTTTTCTGATATGCATGTCATACCAAAAAATCTTTTTAAGCGTAAGCCCTAACGCAATAAAAGAAGTAAACGTCGTAAGTACTCCGAGCGCAAAAGCTAAAATAACCAATCCATCTCCAAAAATATTTTTTAATCCGGAAATAGCTTCTACTGAAGTTTGCGGACCAGTTAACCCTAAAATTAAAAATATAAAAAATAAATAAGTTAAAGAAGCTATTAAGATAGATATAATAATTACCTTTTTTAAATTTTTCGGATTTTCTGTAAGCATTTCCCTAATTTCTGGCACTAATGATAATCCCGACAAAGAAAATAAAATAGGACCATACGGAAAGAAAAAATTTTTAATATTATAATTATCAAAATTAAAAAGATATTTCATATTAATCAATGAAAATCCTTTGAAAAAAATAGCCATAAGAACAATAAAAAAACAAGCTAATAAAAAAAATTCTGTTTTAGAAATATCTTTAATGCCTGTATAAATCAATAAAGCTCCAAATAAGAAAAAAGCAAGGACATATACAAAATTAGCACCGCCAAAATACGGACCAAATAAAGAAAACAAAAATCCTCCTCCGACAATTAAATAAGCTAATAAAGCTCCTGAGATTCCTAAAATAGCGACAAAAAAAGCTATAATTTTTGCTCCACTTCCTAAATATTTATTCACATATCCTGGAAGCCGACAAATATCTTTAGTTCGCAAAATAACTTCTCCAAACATTAAATGAGTAAATATAACAACTATGCTTAAAATTATAAAATAGAAAATCATTATCCATAAACCGGCCTTGCTAGCAGCATAAGGTAAAGCAAAAAGGCCGACCCCAATAATGGTTCCAGCTAAAGTAGCTATTGCTGATACTGTCTGATTAAATAATCTTCCCATTAAAATAACCCTTACTAAAAAGCCAGCGAGTAAAAAATAAAGCAACAACACCCCAAATTATAGCTAAAGCAATAATAATCTTTCCTTGCTTTTTTAATTCTGGCTCGCTCAAAAAAGCCGACCCAATAACTAAACCAGAAAAAATAGGATTGATTAAAGTAATAATAAGTCCAACCCAAAACCATTTTTTCTTGGAAGTCAAGTTAAACTTATCTTCTTTATTATTTTCTTCAATATCTTTCATTTACGTTCACCTCCTCCCAATAAATGCAAATGAATATGATCAACAATCTGCCCGCCACCCCGGCCAACATTAAAAACTAACTTATATCCTGTTTTATTTATATTACTTTGCTTAGCCATTTCTTTTGCCATTAAAATCATTTTAGCAATTAAATCTCTATGGCTATCTTCTAATTCATTAACTGACTCAATGTGATCTTTAGGAACAATTAATAAATGGATCTTAGCTTTGGGATTAATATCTTTAATAACTATAAACTCTTTATCTTCATAAACGATATCAGCTGATTGTTCATGATTTACGATTTGGCAAAAAATACACATACTATTATTTTCTTTTTATTCTTTTCTTAATTTCTTTAACTATTTTTTCCAAAGGCATTAACTCCTGAATACCTGAACAAACATCCCTTATAATAATTGTATTATCTGTTGCTTCTTTCTGTCCTAAAATTAAAATAAAATCAGCGCCAAGACGATTAGCCGCATTAAGCTGAGAAGTAATAGTATTACAACTTACTGAATTAGCGACTCTAAGACCTGCCATACGAAGTTCTTCAAATAGAATCAAAGATTTTTTCTTTCCTAAACATCCTAATTGAACTAAAAATACAAGAGGACGAATTTTTTGACTAATCTTAACGCAATTCTGGCTCATCAAATCAACCATCTTGCTCAACCTAATATCTATACCTATAGCTGGCGTATCAACTCCACCAAAAGCACCAATTAAATCATCATGCCTATGTCCTATAGCAAGCGCTTGTAAATTATCCTGCTTCGCATCTGAAAACATCTCAAAAACTGTTTTTGTGCAATAGTCAGAATTTTTAAACAAATAAGGATCTAACATATAAGGAATCTCAACTTCATCCAAATATTCTAAAATATTCTTTAAATGATTATGACATTCATTGCATAAACAATCAATTATCTGAGGGGCTTCTAAAGCTAATTCAACACATTTTGGATTTTCACAATTCAATAAATTAATTGGATTGTTTAATCTCTGTTTTCGACATTTCAAACAGAGATCCTTTTCTCTATTCTTATAAAAATTAACTAACAATTTTTTATAATTAGGCCTACAATCCGAACAACCGACGCTATTAATTTTAGCAATTAAATTCTTCAAACCAGCATCTCTGCTTATTGAAAAAAATAACTGTATTAATTGCGCATCAATAACAGAATCCTTTTCTCCTACAATTTCAAAACTGGCGTTATCAGATTGATACATCCATTCTTTTTTTTCGCCAGTATTATAAAAAACAGGACCAGCAGCATGCAACCTTACAGGCTTTGGCAAAAATGATAATCCACTTTCTAAATATGCTCTTATAATAGATGCTGTGAAATCAGAACGCAATCTAAATTTATCGCTCTTACCATTTTCTGAAATACGCATTTCTCGTTCGGAAATATCACTATAATATTTTATTTTTTTAAAAAAAACGTCATCTCGTTCAACAATAGGCAAATCCAAACGATCAAAACCATAAGCATCAGCTAAATTACCAATAATTTGATTTATTTTAATCCAATAAGCTTGATTGCTATATAAAATATCTTGCGCCGCTGGAAAATTTTTTTCTATCTTACCTTTGGGCATAAATATAAGAGTTTATTAATATTCAAAAACTTTAACTGAATCAATTGGCCAAGCCCTTATCCAAACTCTTCCAACTATATATTTTTTAAGAAGAGAACCCCATTGGCGAGAATCCGAACTAGCTCCACGATTATCTCCTAAAACAAAATACTCATCATCTTTTAATATAAATTTACTCGTACCATGATTTGTCATTTTGAATGGACCATATAATGACTCGTCTATTATTTGTCCATCTGAAAATTCATCATTATAAATAACTATCTTACCATCTTTAATCTCTATTGTTTCATTTGGCAGACCAATTATTCTTTTAATAAAATATTGCGATGGATTAATAGGATACTTAAATACTATTACTTCTCCCCTTTTAGGCTCTAAAAACTGATAACTAATTTCATCAACAATCAAATACTCTCCATCTTGAAAGTTCGGCTCCATTGAAGCGCCATTAACAAAAAATGGTTGGATTAAATAATAACGTACGGGAATAACAATAGCCAGAGCAAAAATAACTATTTTGAAAGTTTCCCAAACAAATAAAAAAAATTTTCTCATGCAAGTTTAATTATAACTTATTTTAACAAATGAAACAAACTTTTTCAACAAAAAAAACCGAGCTACCTCGGTTTTTTAAACTTCGTCATTTCGACTGGAGCGAATGCAATGAGCGAAATGGAGAAATCTCTGACAAACGATAAGCATGAGATTTCTCCGCCCTAGGCGGATCGGTCGAAATGACGAATAAAAGAAAGTTTAGAAATTAGAAATTAGAAATTGGAAATTCCAACCTTTACTCCCCCCTTAAATTCTCACCTGTTTCGTAGTAGTCTCGTTCTTCCTCATTAA
>JBHPFQ010000017.1:0-12976 GCA_042571625.1 Patescibacteria group bacterium
AAATGGGCGCAAAAATCACTATGTGTGATCCGCATAGAGTAATAGTCAGAGGTCCTTCTAAATTACGTGGAAGAAATATAATTAGTCCTGACATTCGGGCTGGAATAGCTTTGATTATTTCGGCTTTGATTGCCAAAGGCGAAACGATTATAGAAAATATTTATCAAATAGATAGAGGATATGAAAAAATAGAAGAACGATTATCTATTCTTGGCGCTGATATTAAAAGAGTTAGTGATTAAAATTAAATTATTTAATTATTGTGTTTATAAAAAAAATCGGCATTGATTTAGGAACTGCCAATACATTAGTTTATCTTCCCAAAAAGGGAGTAGTTATTAATGAACCGACAGTTGTTGCGGTATCTTTAGAAAATAATAGAATTTTAGCTGTTGGGAATCAAGCAAAAGAAATGCTTGGCAGAACTCCAGAAACAATTGTGGCCTCTCGTCCGATGAAAGACGGAGTAATTGCTGATTATCGCGTAACTGAAGCTATGTTGCGTTATTTTATTGGTAAGGTCCTTGGAAAGTGGCATTTTGTAAGACCAGATGTTATGGTTGCTGTTCCAGCAGGTATTACTTCAACAGAAAGGCGTGCAGTAGTAGAGGCAGTAGTTAAGTCTGGAGCTAAAACTGCTTATGTTGTTAAGGAGCCGATATTGGCAGCTATTGGCGCTGGAATTGCTATAAACGAATCAATTGGGAATATGATTATTGATATAGGAGGAGGAACTTCGGAAATGGCTGTTATTTCTTTGGGCGGGGTTGTCTCTTGTGCTTCTGCTCGTGTTGGGGGAGATAAAATTGATCAAGCGATTGCGGATTATATTCGTGAAAATCACAATTTAGCTATTGGTGAAAGAACAGCGGAAAGGATTAAGATGAAGTTAGCAAGCGCTTTACCGCAGCAGGATCCTCCGATTATAAATATTAGGGGGCGTGATTTACTAGCTGGTTTGCCAAAGAACGTGGAAATCAGCGGTAATGAAATTACAGATGCGATTTCAGAATGCTTAAGAGAGATTATTCAATCTGTTAAATTAGTTCTTCAGGAGACACCGCCAGAGTTAGTGGCTGATATTATGGATAGAGGAATTATTTTAAGCGGAGGAGGAGCTTTGCTTAAAAATTTAGATAGTTTAATTTCTGAAGCAACTGGCGTGCCATGTCGTGTTGCAAAAGATCCTTTGCTTTGCGTGGCCAAAGGTGCTGGTTTGTCTCTTGAACATTTAGATATATATAAAAGAAGTATAATGTCAAAAAAATAATATGATTATTGGTATTAATGCGATGGCAGCTTTAACTTGGCCAAGAACTGGCGTGGAAGAATACGCTTATCAATTAATAAAACATCTAGCGATGCTGAAAAAATCAAAAAAGCATCGTTTTTTGTTGTATTCGGGATTTCGTCATGATATAAAATTGCCAAAGAATTTCCAATTTACAAAATTAAGATGGCCATTACCTATGTGGACACAGATACGATTAGCTTACGAAATGTTTTTTAATAAGCCAGATATTCTTTTTATTCCAGTTCATATTTTACCATTAATTCATCCCAAAAATTCAATAGTTGTTATTCATGGATTAGAGTATGAATATTATCCAGAAATGTATCAAAAAAAGCATTTATCTTATTTGAGGTGGAGTACTAAATACGCTTTGAAAAATTCTAGAAAAATCATTGCAGTTTCTGAAAATACTAAGAAAGATTTGGTCAATTTGTATGGAGGAAATCCAGATAAAATAAAAGTTGTTTATCATGGAGTTGGTGATGTTTCTTTTATATCTGCGAAAGCGAAAATACAGTTTTGTCCGTATATTCTTTATATCGGACGAATAGAAATAAAAAAGAATGTTCAAGGATTAATTCAGGCATTTAATTTATTAAAAAAGAAATATAAAATTCCGCATAAGTTGGTTTTAGCGGGATGCAATGGATATGGTTTTGATAAAATATTATTACAAGATAAAGATATTATATTTACTGGTTATGTTTCTGAACAGCAAAAGTGGCAATTGTTAAAAGAGGCAGATTGTTTTGTTTTTCCTTCTTTTTATGAAGGATTTGGAATGCCAATTTTAGAAGCTCAAAAAATTGGTTGTCCAGTTGTTTGTTCTAATATTTCTTCAATGCCAGAAGTGGCTGGCGACGGAGTCGCTCTAATAAATCCTAAAAGCATTGAAGAAATTTCAGATGGCATTTATAAAATAATTAGCGACAAAATTTTTAAAAATGGTATAATAGAAAAAGGTTATCAAAATGTTAAAAGATTTTCTTGGCAGAAATGTGCAGAAGAGACATTGAAAGTAATTATAGAATAATCAAATTAGATGAAGGTTGCGTTAGTTCATGATTTCTTAATTAGATTTGGAGGGGGCGAGAGGGTATTTTTGAGTTTGAAAAATATTTTTCCCAAGGCGGATGTTTATACTTTGCTTTATAACGAAGAAAAAATGGGGAAATATTTTTCTGGTTCTAATGTTTATACTTCTTTTATTCAGAAATTTCCTTTATCGTTAAAATGTCATAGATTATTTACTCCGTTAATGCCTTCGGCAATAGAGTCATTGGATTTGAGAGATTACGATTTGATTATTTCTTCTTCCAGCGCTTTTGCTAAAGGATTAATTATAAGACCAAAAACAATTCATATTTGTTACTGTCATACTCCTACTAGATATGTTTGGGATTATTCTCATAAATATAATAATGGTTTTGCGCCGTTAAGAAAGATTTTAGTTCATTATTTGCGAATATGGGATCGTTCTGCGGCTAATCGCGTTGACCATTTTATTGCTAATTCGATAACAACAGCGGGTAGAATTAAAAAATATTATGGTAGGGAATCAAAGATTATTTATCCTCCGGTAACTATATATAATAAAAGCAATATTGATCGCCTGTGCGTTAGCAAAGATTACTTCCTAATAGTATCCCAATTAACACCGCATAAGCGGATTGATTTGGCTGTTGAGGCGTGTAATAAATTAGAAATTCCTTTAATTATTATTGGCGAGGGAAGAGATTTTAAGCGATTAAAAAAAATGGCTCGTTCCAATGTGAAGTTTCTTGGTTGGCAGATAGATGAAGTTGTAAGGCAGTATTATAAAAATTGTTTTGCTTTTATTTTTTCTGGAGAGGATGATTTTGGAATTGCGCCGGTTGAGGCAATGAGTTTTGGTAAGCCAATTTTAGCTTATCGTGCTGGTGGCGCGACAGAAACTATTTTGGAGGGGATAACAGGAGAATTTTTTAATGACTTGGCTGTAGAATCGTTAGTAGATGGAATTAGGCGATTGAAAGTAAATTTTGATAATTATGATTCGGATATTATACGTCAAAGAGCTGAAAATTTTTCACAAGAAATATTTGATATAAAAATTAAAAAGTTTGTTATAGATATAGTGGAGAAAAATAAGAATTAAATAGCAATAAATTTTTAAATTTGTCAATGTTGCGGCATTTTTAAAATTGATGTAGAATATAGCTATGATTATTGGTCATCAGCGGATTTTAAATTTTTTTGAAAAAAGCATAAATAATAATCGATTATCGCACGCTTATTTGTTTTTTGGTCCAGAAAGCGTAGGAAAACAAAAAATAGCAATAGAATTGATTAAAATGTTGAACGGACAAGAATCTTATTCTGCTGTTCATCCTGATGTTCTAATAATAAAGCCGGAAATATTAGAAAATAATAAGATTAAAAAAGAATCAGAAATCGGTATTGGACAGGCGAGAAAAATTCAGCGTCAGATGAGTTTGTCTCCTTATAGCGCTCCTTATAAAATAGCCTTGATTGACAATGCTGAAAAAATGACTTCTGAAGCAAGTAATTGTCTTTTAAAGACATTAGAAGAGCCGACAGGGAATTCAGTTTTAATTTTAATTACATCAAATTTTAATTCATTATTACCGACGATATGTTCTCGGTGTCAGTTGATAAAGTTTTTACCGGTTCCTAATGAAGAAATCAAGAATGGATTGAACAGTGTTTTGGATGACAATATAGTAGAGAAAATTGTCCAATTATCCAATGGTCGTCCTGGAGTCGCTGTTAAATATTTAGAAAATCCAAAAATGATTGACGATAAAGATAAAGCAATTGACCAATTAGAAAAATTGATTGGTGCTGATTTGAATGATCGTTATAAATTTGTTGAAAAAATATCTAAAGATATTGTTCAAGCAAAATACAATCTTGGGTGTTGGATGTTTTGGTTTAGAGATTTAATTTTGGCAAAAGTTGGATGCCCAGAATTAGCTGTTTATTCGCGCGCGGCGCAATATAATAATAATTATTCACTAGCTAAATTGAGAAGAATTATTCAAGCTATAAAAAAGACGAGTGAAATCTTAAATAATTCCAGTTTTAATAGTAGATTAGCTTTAGAAGTATTAATGTTAGAATTATAATCAGAATGGAGGGGATAATATGGATAGAAGAATTTTTTTAGTTATTATTCCTATTGTTGCTTATTTTGTTTTTTCAACTTTTCATCAGCCAAATAAGATAGTTGGCGGAGATAAGTTTTTTGTATCGGAAGATATGGGAAAAACATGGGTGCAAAAAGAGGTTAGAGATCAGGGTTTTGCTTTTTCTTCTTTGAAGTTTTTAAGCATTGCTATAGACCCAAATAATTCAGATATTATTTATTTAGGTACGCGTGGAAATGGTTTATACAAAAGCTGTTGTCGAGGTGAGCATTGGTATAAAACTCAGAATGAAAATAATCTTTTTCTTGAGCGAGCAAATATTTATGATATAGCTATTGATTCCGCGAATTCTGATCGCGTATATTTATCTGTGTATCATGAGAGACGTGGACGTGTTTTTCGTAGTATGGATGCTGGAGAATCGTGGGATGAGATTTATGTTTCTTCGGAAGAAGGGCATGGAATTTTTTCAATAGCAGTTGATAAATTTAATCCGGCAATAATTTATATAGGGACAGCTCAAGGAGGATTCTTGAAAAGCGACGATTATGGAAACTCATGGAAAATAATAAATTGGTTTGAAAATACGATTTCTGATATTGCTATTAATCCTTTTAATAGTAATGAGATATATCTTAGTGCTTTTAGAGGAGGAGTTTATAAGACAATTGACGGAGGCGTAGAATGGATTTCCTTAAAAGAGAATATGGAGGATTTTAGAGAAGCGGAATTAATAGATAAGATAGTTATGGATCCTTTTAATCCTAATGTTCTTTATACTGCTTCTGAATATGGAATTTTAACTTCAAATGATAAAGGAGAGACATGGGAAGAGGTTGATATGGTTTCTCCTCCAAATGCTGTTCCTGCATTAAGTTTGGCAGTTGATTCTAAAAACACGAATTATTTATTTTACGGGGCTGGCTCAATATTGTATAATAGTTTAGACAAAGGTAAACGATGGATAATCAATCAATTACCAGATGAAATTCTTAGTGTAAAGGTTATTGCAGTTGATCCAAATAATCCAAAATTAATTTACGTGGGAATGCACGAATAAAATATGCAAATAATAAATCAGACTAAATCAGAGCTTGATAAAACAATTGAATATTTAAAAAACGAATTAAGAGGATTGCAAGTAGGTAGAGCTACTCCAAATTTAGTTGAAAATTTAGAAGTGGATTGTTATGAAAGAAGAATGCCGTTAAAACAGATAGCTTCTATTCAAGTTCCAGAGTCAAGAGTTATTATTATTAGTCCTTGGGATAAATCAATAATTCAAAATATTGAGAAAGCTATTAGACAGTCAAGGTTAGGAATTAATCCTATTGTTGAAGAAGATTTAATTCGTTTAAGCATCCCTATGATGAGCGAGGAGCGACGAAAAGAATTAGTTAAGATTGTTAGCGAGAAAGTTGAAGAATGTAGAATAAATATTCGTAGGCATAGAGAAGATACATGGAAAAAGATTCAAGGGATGGAGCAGAATGGCGAGATTTCTGAAGATGATAAATTTCGCTCTAAAGATGAGTTACAAAAAGTAGTTGAAGAATATAATAAAAAAGTTGAAGAAATGAAAGACAATAAAGAAAAAGAAATAATGAAAGTATAATATAGTGTTTTTAAATATAGTAATTTTTATTTTAATATTAGGTCTTTTAATTCTTGTTCACGAATTGGGGCATTTCGTTATGGCTAAAAGAGCCGGGGTAAAAGTTGAAGAATTTGGTCTTGGATTTCCTCCTCGTATTTTTGGAGTTAAAAAAGGAGAAACAATCTATTCTTTAAATTTTATTCCTTTAGGAGGTTTTGTCAGAATATACGGGGAAAATGGTCCAGGGGAAGGCATAGAAAAATTAGAGGAAGAAGATCGTGCGTTCTACAAAAAACCAATAGGAAAGAGAGCAAAGATTTTAGTAGCTGGCGTAACAATGAATTTAATTTTAGCAGCTGTTTTGTTGGGATTTGGCCATTGGATTGGTTTGCCGTCTATTATTGATGATACTGAAGTAAATAATTTGCGTAATACAGAAGTTCAGATTACGCAAATAGATTTTGAATCTCCAGCAAGCTATGCTGGGATAAATATTGGTGATGTAATTAAAGAGTTGAGATTTAATAATGAAATCGTAGCGCCTATTAAAGTTATAGAGGTTCAAGATTTTATCAAAAATCATTTAGGCGAAGAAATTATAGTAGTTATCCAAAGAGGTAATAATGTTTTAAATAAAGAAGTAGTATTAAGAGATGAAATGCTTGAAGAAAAAGGGGCTTTAGGAGTTGGGTTAGCAAGGACAGCGATTATTTCTTATCCATGGTATAAATCATTTATAATGGGGATTACTAGCGTTATTAGTATGGCTTGGTTTATTATGATAACTTTGGTAGGAATATTTTGGCGGTTGTTTTCGGTTGGGGAAATGGCTGTTGAACTTTCAGGTCCTGTTGGGATTTTTAATTTAACTGGACAGGCAACTCAGCTTGGATTTATTTATATCTTGCAATTAGCAGCTCTCTTGAGTATTAATCTAGCTATTATTAATATTTTTCCATTTCCTGCTTTAGATGGCGGACGGTTGCTTTTTTTAGCTATCGAAAAAATCAAAGGTTCTCCAGTAAGCAGAAAGGTTGAAGGGATTATTCATATGGTTGGATTTGTTGTTTTGATTTTATTATTAGTAGCTATAACTTGGAGGGATGTAGCAAGATTATTTTAATATGAAACAATCGCAATTATTTACTAGGACTGTTAAACAGACGCCTGCAGATGAAACAAGCTTTAATGCTAAGGCGTTAATAAAAGCTGGATTTATTGATAAATTATCAGCTGGTGTTTATTCTTTTTTGCCGTTGGGATTAAGAGTTCATAATAAGATTTGTAATATTGTTAGGAAAGAAATGAACATTGTTGGTGGACAGGAAATTTTAATGCCTGCCTTAACTCCAAAAGAAACTTGGCAGACAACGGGACGTTGGGAAAATTTTGATGCTTTGTTTAAATTAAAAGGTAATGATGATAAAGAATATGCTTTAGGAGCTACTCATGAAGAAATAATTACTCCGTTAGCAGGAAAGCATATTCTTTCTTATAAGGATTTGCCGACATATATTTATCAAATTCAGACAAAGTTTAGGAATGAGTTAAGAGCTAAAGCAGGATTGATTCGCGGTCGGGAATTTTCAATGAAGGATCTATATTCCTTTCATACTGATGAAAATAGTTTGGATGAATATTATGAAAAGATTCAAAAAGCATATTTTAATATTTTTGAGAAGTTAGGATTAAAAGATATTACTTATTTAACTTTTGCAAAAGGTGGAGCTTTCTCAAAATATTCTCATGAATTTCAAACATTAACAAAAGCAGGTGAGGATACTATTTTTATCTGCGATAAATGTAAAATTTCTATTAATAAAGAATTGATTGAAGAACAAAAAATTTGTCCGAAATGTGGAGAAAAAGATCTTAGAGAAGAGAAGGCGATTGAGGTTGGTAATATTTTTAAACTTGGAACGCGTTTTTCAAAGCCATTTAATCTTCAATTTACAGATAAGGATGGTAATAAGAAAGATATTATTATGGGATGTTATGGGCTGGGTCCAAGTAGGCTTATGGGGACTATTGTTGAAGTTTATCATGATGATAAAGGGATTATTTGGCCTGATGAAATTACCCCGTTTAAGGTCCATTTGATCAGTATAAGTCAAGATAATAAATCGGAAGAAATTTATCAGGATTTATTAAAAAATAATATAGAAATTTTATATGACGATAGGGACATATCACCAGGTATAAAATTTTCTGATGCTGATTTGATTGGTATTCCTTATAGAATAGTTGTTAGCAATAAAACTCTTGAAAAGGATTCAGTAGAGATTAAAAAGAGAAATAGCGAGGAAGTAGAGATAGCCAAGATAAATAAGATTATTGAAAAGTTTAATGCTTAATAAATTTTTTGGATTATTTTCAAAGGATATTGGAATAGATTTAGGAACAGCTAATACCTTAGTCTATATCAAAGGACGGGGCATTGTTATAAATGAGCCGTCAGTAGTTGCTGTGAATAAGAAAACAGGACAGATTTTAGCTATCGGACATGAAGCGAAAAAAATGGTTGGCAGGACTCCCAGCCATATTGTTGCTTCTCGTCCATTAGTTGCTGGAGTTGTTTCTGATTATGAAGTGACAGAGCAAATGCTAAAGTTTTTTATTGATAAAGTTCATAAAGAAAGTTTTTCTATTTTGCCCAGGCCAAGAGTTGTAATAGGGGTTCCTTCTGGCGTAACTGAAGTTGAGAAAAAAGCTGTTGAAGATGCTACAAAAAGCGCTGGAGCCAGAGAGGTTTATTTGATTGAAGAACCAATGGCGGCCGCTATTGGGGTTCGTTTGCCTGTACAGGAAGCCACTGGCACAATGATTGTTGATATTGGCGGAGGGACGACAGAAGTTGCTGTTATATCGTTAGGAGGCATAGTTGTTAGCCGTAGTTTGCGAATAGCAGGAGATCGTCTTAATGATGATATTATAAATTATGTTAGAAATGAATTTAATATGCTTTTAGGAGAAAAAACAGCAGAAGATATTAAAATAGCAATTGGTTCAGCTTACGAATTAGAAGAGCCAATAGAAATATCAATGCGTGGTAGAGATCTTGTTACTGGATTGCCAAAAGAGGTTATTATTTCTGATACGCATATTAGAAAAGCATTAAGCCGTTCAGTTAAAACTATTGTTAATGCAATTAGATCTACTATTGAAGAAACTCCTCCAGAATTAGTTTCTGATATTATGCGTCGTGGAATTATTTTAGCTGGAGGCGGAGGTCTTTTGCGTGGGTTGGATAAATTAGTTACTAAGCAAACAGAAATGCCTATTAAAGTAATAGAAGATCCATTAACTGCTGTAGTTAGAGGGACAGGAATAATTTTAGAAGATATAGATGCAGTTAAGGATGTTTTAGTTAATACGCAATACGAGGAACCACCGCGGTAAAAAATTTGTGTTTGTTTTATATTAAAAAAAACCGAGCTGGCTCGGTTTTTTTTGTTTGTAAAATAAATCAATGTTATAATATAATTATGCGATTTCCAAAAAACTTTTTATGGGGGGCGGCGTCTTCAGCTCATCAAGTTGAAGGAAATAATTTTAATGATTGGACTGAATGGGAAAAAAAGAATGCCAAAAGATTGGCTAAAAAAGCAAAAAAGTATTATCAAAAATGGCAGAAAGAACAATTTCAGGAAATGCTTAAAAAAGAAAATTATATTTCTGGTCGCGCGTGCGATCATTATAATCGTTATGAAAAGGATTTTGATATTGCCAAATCATTGAATCATAATGCTCATAGATTTTCTATTGAATGGTCAAGAATTGAGCCAGAGCAAGGAAAATTTAATCAGCAAGAAATTGAACATTACAGAAAAGTTATTTTAGCTTTGAAAAGACGTGGCATAGAGCCTTTTGTCACGCTTTGGCATTGGACTAATCCTGTTTGGTTTTCAGAAAAAGGCGGCTTTGAAAAGCATAGAAATATTAAATATTTTGTTAATTATGCGGAAAAGATGGTTAAAGAATTAGGTAAAGATGTTAAGTTTTGGATTACTATTAACGAACCGAATATTTATGTTTCTAATTCATATTTAAAAGGTGTATGGTTTCCTCAAAAAAGGAATATTTTTAAATATAGAAAAGTTTTGTTTAATTTAATAAAAGCACATAAGTTATCTTATGATATTATTAAAAATAATTTTTCTAAAGCGAAAGTTGGAATTGCTAAAAATAATATTTATTTTGAAGTGTTAATATTTTTTAAATAAAATTATGAATCATCAAGATTTTATTGGATTAAATTATTATTTTCATAGTCGTAAAAAGAATAAAGAAGTTTCTGACATGGGTTGGGAAATTTATCCCAAAGGAATTTATCATGTTTTGAAAGATTTAAAAAAATACAACAAGCCAATTTATATCACAGAAAATGGATTAGCAGATTCTAAAGACGAGAAAAGAGAAAAATATATTAAGAGTCATCTAAAATGGATTTATAGAGCTATTAAAGAAGATGTTGATGTGCAAGGATATTTTTATTGGTCTTTGTTGGATAATTTTGAATGGGACAAAGGATTTTGGCCAAGATTTGGTTTAGTAGAGATAGATTATAAAACATTAGAAAGGAGAATTCGTTCGAGCGCATATAAATACTCGGAAGTATGTCGAAATAATGGATTTTAATTTATGAATTGGCTTTTAGTAGTTATAATCGCATATTTAATTTTTGCTGTTGTTTATGTTATTGATAAGTTCCTTATTTCAAGTGTTGAACTTGAGCCAGTAGCATATGCTTTTTATGTAGGAATTTTGAGTTTATTTATTCTTGTTTTAATACCTTTTGATTTTGGGTTGATGCCGTTTTGGCATATTATATCAAGTTTTTCTTCTGGAATTTTATTTGTATTCGGTCTTTTGTTTTTTTACAAAGCATTTCAAAAGCATGAGATGTCAAAAATTACTCCAGTTTTTGGAGCAGCAGTACCAATATTTACTTTTATACTTGCTTATTTATTTTTAAGAGAAAGATTAGCATTAGATGAATTCATTGCTTTTATATTATTGGTGATTGGGAGCGTGATAATAATGAAGCCAGATAAGGATTCTATATTAACGATTAGAGATTCGATTAGAGGAATTGGCAATGCTATTTTTGGAGCTTTTTTAATTGCTGGTTCTTACGTTTTATCAAAGTATGTTTATCAATATCAGTCGTTTATTAATTCTTTTATCTGGATTAGAACAGGAAGTGTTTTAGGAGCGTTTTTGCTTCTTGTCAAATCAAGCAATAGGCAAAAGATTTTTAAGGAGGCGAAAGTTTTTAAAATAAGAACAGTTGGACTAATTGCATTTAACAAGCTATTTAGCGCTTGTGGTTTTATTATACTTAATTATGCTGTTTATTTAGGAAGCGTATCATTGGTTAATGCATTCCAAGGCATTCAATATTTTTTTCTTTTGATTATTGCGGTTATTTTTTCAAAGAAGATGCCTCATATTTTAAAGGAAGAAATTAATCGTAGGATAATTACTCAAAAAATAATAGCGATTTTATTTATTAGCGTCGGCCTTGCTATTTTGGCAATTGGATTAATATGAGAATTATAGAAATAATAAAAAATATTAAGGAATTTTTTAGAAGATTTTTAAATCCAATTCGCATTTTTACTTTATTGATTATATGTTTGTTTGTTATTCTTGCGGGTTTTTTAATTTATCTTATGACTGGCAAGGCAGTACCAGCGGAAAAAATAGAATTTGGTGTTACTTTCAGCAGGCCGTTTGCTCAAAAATTAAGTTTAAATTGGAAAGATGCTTATTTGGCTATTCTTAATGATTTAGGCGTTAGAAAACTGCGATTAGTTGCTTATTGGAGCGAGATTGAATCTAATAAGGATAATTATGTTTTTGATCCATTAGACTGGCAAATACAAGAAGCAAAAAAAGTTGGCGCTGAAGTAATTTTAGCTTTTGGTATGAAGGCGCCACGTTGGCCAGAATGTCATATTCCTTTATGGGCTTTTAATTCGTCCAAATTAGAACAGCAAAAGGAATTATTGGATTTTATTAGGATAGTAGTTGATCGTTATAAAGATGAAAAAACAATTAAATATTGGCAAGTTGAGAATGAGCCATTTTTGCGTGGATTCGGAGAATGTCCTAAACTAGATGAGGAATTTTTAGATAAAGAAATTGCCTTGGTTAAAGAGTTAGATAGTAGACCTGTTATTCTTACCACTAGTGGAGAACTTAGTTTGTGGAGTGAACCTGCTAAAAAGACAAATATTTTAGGAACTACTCTTTATAGAGTGATCTATAATGAATATTTTGGAGTTATTCATTATCCTATCCCTTCTGTTTTTTATCATAAAAGAGCTGAACTTATTAAGCGTTTTTTTGGCGTAGAAAAAGTTTTTATTATTGAATTGCAGGCAGAGCCGTGGTGGCCAAAACAGATTTATGAGACAGAATTAGATAAGCAGTTTAAGTCAATGAATTTTAAAGAATTTCAAAATATAATTGAATATTCGCGACAAACAGGATTTGATGAAGTATATTTATGGGGCGTGGAATGGTGGTATTGGTTGAAAACACTTCAAGACGATACATATTTTTGGGCTGAAGCAAGAAAATTATGGCAGTAATTGACATAATTTAAATAATGCGTTATTATTGCATTAAATTATAAAGTACTTTTAAAAAAGGGAGGGATTTTAAAATGATCGGAATAAATTTTATAGAGAAAAGTATTCTACAAAATTATAGAAAATTATCTCCATCTGGCGGAGAAATTTTCTGTCAGGTTACAATTGGCTATAAAAATAAAAATTCTTTTTTGCCGATGTTATCTGGCAAAGGGATGTTTGAAGAAGAAAATATAATTTTTCATTTCAGAAATTTTATTAATAAATTTTTCTCTTTCAATATGTGTAGCGGGAAGATTTTGTTAATAGTTAAATTAGCGGTTATTTATGAAATGAG
>JBHPFQ010000018.1:0-11505 GCA_042571625.1 Patescibacteria group bacterium
GCTTTTTGCTAATTTATATTGTATAAATATAGTAGACGCGCCTGTAGCTCAGCTGGATAGAGCGGAGGGTTTCTAACCCTTAGGTCGGGGGTTCAAGTCCCTCCAGGCGCACTTATATGGTGGCTATAGTTTAGTGGTAAAACTTCGCCCTGTGGAGGCGATATCGAGAGTTCGATTCTCTCTAGTCACCCAAGAGTATTTAAAAGATTGACTTTTAAAGTTTAATTTGTTATTTTATTAAGCAAGATGCCTACCATTCAACAATTAATTAGAAAGAAAAGAAAAATTTCCAAAGCGAAGTTAAAAACTCCGGCTCTTTGTAGAGGTTTTAATTCTAAAAAAAATAGGCCGGTATATGCAAACTCTCCTTTCAAAAGAGGCGTTTGTGTTAAGGTAACAACTATTACTCCTAAAAAGCCAAACTCTGCTTTGCGGAAAGTTGCTCGTGTTCGTCTTACTAATGGCATGGAAGTTACAGCTTACATTCCTGGGATCGGACACAATCTTCAAGAACACTCGGTTGTTCTGTTGCGTGGAGGCCGTGTAAAAGATTTGCCAGGAGTTAGGTATCATATTATAAGAGGAGTTCTAGATTCTGGCGGAGTTGAAGGTAGAAAAAAGAGTAGAAGCTTATATGGAGCAAAAAAACAAAAAGGCGGTAAAGAATCTAAAAGCGGAGCGCCTGCTGCCGAAGCTTCAGTTGAATAGATAATAATTTTATGCGTAGAAAAAGAAAAATAAAAAAAATAATTAATCAAGACTTTAAATATAACAGTACAGTTATTGCTAAATTTATAAATTATTTAATGAAGGAAGGTAAAAAATCTACAGCTAGAAAAATACTGTATGATTCTTTTGATATTATTAGTAAGTCGGGCAAGGATGTAGATGCTTTAGAGATTTTTGATTTAGCAATTAAAAACGTATCTCCATTGTTAGAAGTTAAATCACGTAGAATTGGCGGAGCGCATTATCAAGTTCCGTGCGAAGTGCGTGGTGAGAGAAAATTTGCTTTAGCGAGCAGATGGATTATTGGAGCAGCTCGCAATAAAAAAGGCAAGCCAATGGCTGAAAAGTTGGCAATGGAATTAATTGAGGCCTCTAATAATGAGGGAACAGCAATTAAGAAAAAACAGGATACTCGTAGGATGGCTGATGCTAACAAGGCTTTTGCTCATTTCGCGAGATAAACTAGAATATGCCGAGACAGTTTCCAATAGAAAAAGTTAGAGATATTGGTATTATTGCCCATATTGATGCAGGAAAAACAACCGTATCTGAACGGGTGCTTTTTTATACTGGAATTTCTCATAAGATTGGAGAAGTTCATGAAGGAGAAGCAGTTATGGATTGGATGGAGCAGGAAAGGGAACGTGGTATTACTATTACTTCCGCAGCAACAACTTGTTTTTGGACTCCTGAGGGATATTTATCAGAAAAAAAAGGTCCAAGCGAATATAGAATTAATATTATTGACACGCCTGGACATATTGATTTTACAGTTGAAGTTCAGCGTTCATTAAGAGTGCTTGACGGGGCAGTAGTTGTTTTTGATGGAGTTGCTGGAGTTGAGCCACAATCAGAAACAGTATGGCGACAGGCGGACAAATATAATGTTCCGCGAATTTGTTTTATTAATAAATTAGATAGAATGGGAGCAAATTTTGAAATGAGCTTGCGTTCTATTTTTGAAAGATTAACTCCGAACGCGGTAGCAATGCAAATTCCTATTGGACTGGAGCAGAATCATAATGGAGTAATTGATTTGGTTAAAATGAAAGCGTATAAGTTTGAAGGGAAGCTTGGTGAGCAAGTTAAAATGGAAGATATTCCTGAAGAGTTTAAAAAGCAGAGTGAAGAATATAGGAGCAAGATGGTTGAAAAAATAGTTGAGCAAGATGATAGCTTAATGGAAAAATATTTGAACGGGGAAGAGATTAGTCAGGAAGAATTAAAAAAAGCAGTGCGTAAGGCAACTATTGATTATAAAATTGTTCCTGTTTTTTGCGGTTCTGCTTTGAAAAATAAAGGAGTTCAGCTTTTGCTTGATGCTGTAATTGATTATTTGCCTTCGCCGGTTGATTTACCTCCGGTTGAAGGTTTTGATGCTAAAGATGAATCTAAAAAAATTGTTTGCGAAAGCAAAGATGATGCGCCTTTATCAGCTTTAGTTTTTAAATTAGCCACAGATCCTTTTGTTGGACAATTAGCTTATATGCGTGTTTATTCTGGAATATTAGTGAGCGGATCATATGTATTGAATTCTATTACGGGAGATAAAGAAAGAATAGGTCGTGTTTTAAGAATGCATTCTAATCAGCGAGAGGAAATCAAAGAAGTTTATGCTGGAGATATTGCTGCGATTATAGGATTAAAATCAACTACTACAGGTGATACTCTTTCTGATGTTAATCGTCCTGTTATTTTAGAAAAAATTGTTTTTCCAGAGCCAGTTATTTCAATTGCTATTGAGCCAAAAACAAAAGCTGATCAGGAAAAAATGGGAATTGCTTTGAAAAAATTATCAGAAGAAGATCCAACTTTTAAAATTAAGGGAGATCAAGAAACAGGACAGACAATTATTTCAGGAATGGGAGAATTACATTTGGAAGTTATTGTTGATAGAATGTTAAGAGAGTTTAAAGTAGAAGCTAATATTGGTCAGCCTCAGGTTGCTTATAGAGAGACGATTAAAAATAAAGCGCAAGCAGAAGGCAAATACATTCGCCAAACAGGAGGTCGTGGACAATATGGTCATGTCTTGTTAAAAGTTGAACCGCAGGAGCAGGGACAAGGTTTTGAATTTATTGATGAAATAAAAGGAGGAGTTATTCCGCAGGAATATATTCCAGCTATTAAAAAAGGAGTAAAAGAAGCTATGGATAGGGGAGTTTTAGCTGGGTATCCTTTGGTTGATATTAAAGTAACTCTTTATGATGGTTCATATCATGATGTTGACTCTTCAGAATCTGCTTTTAAGATCGCTGGTTCTATGGCTTTTCAAGAAGCTGTTAAAAGAGCGGATTTAATTTTGTTAGAGCCGATAATGAAATTGGAGGTTGTTACTCCAGAGCAGTATATGGGAGATGTTATCGGAGATATTAGTTCAAAACGTGGAAGTATTGATAAAATGGAAGATAGAGGAGAAGGAGTTAGTAAGGTTAAAGTTATTGATTCTAAAGTTCCTTTGGCAAATATGTTTGGATATGCAACACAATTAAGATCAGTAACTCAAGGTAGGGCGAATTTTAGTATGGAGTTTTTAAATTATAATGAACTGTCTAAAAATCTGACAGAAGAAATAATAAATAAAAAAGGATAAAAACATGCTATTAGAAAAAATAAAAAAGATATTACAAAAAGAAGGAGGAAAGTGTATTGTAGTTGACGAAAACAAAGATGAATATTTAGTAATTGAAATGCACGATTTTAAAGAAAAAAAAGAAGAAGATAAATTTGAAAAAATTAATCGCGATATAGATGAATTAAAAGCGCAGGAAGATAAGAAGGATAATTTTAATAATATAATAGAGGAAGAAAAAGATCTGGGAGAAGTAAAAGTTGAAGATTTACCGTTTTAGATTTTATCTTAATTTAGAACTCTTTTGAAATTTTAATGGCTTGACAAATTGACCGTTATTTGCTATATTGAAGATATCAATAGTTGAGAAATCGTCTTTTAACCCAAAAAAGCACTTTCTCGCTGTTGCGAGGATCTGTTTTTTTACAAAACTTTGAAGGAGGTAGGTATGGAAGAAATTAAAATGTTTTCTGGGTGGTTTCACTATCAAAAAAACGGCCTCTCCACCGCTGAGGCAAACCAAGCTGCCATCGAAGAAGCAAATAAATGGATGGAAAACAACAAAAATATTAAGATTATGCATCGCGCAACACACATTTCAGCCGATTTTCTCGCGATCATTATCTGGAGAAAATAAGCAGATCCGTTTAAAGCTCAAGGCGTCAACTAAATAGTTGACGCCTTTTTCTTATGAGCAAAAATAATTTTAAAAAGACTTAAGTATAAGATAAAGAACAAATTTCCCCAAAAAATAGAGGGTCTACCCTTCGCAAAAGGGTAGACCCTCGTTTTTTTTGGTTTAAAATTGTTCTTATTTATTTAGCTCGTGAATCTTCAAAATGTTTATATTTTATTTTTCCCAGAATTTCATAAGCACCATTTAGACTTTCCTCGATTATAGAATCTTCTTTTAATGTAAGGTTCCTTGCTTTATTCTGTTTTGTTAATAACAAACCATTCTCCTTCAGTTATTACTTCAATTTTGCCATCAACAATCTTTAGCGCAGAATCATCATCAAGAGCATAAATTGGTCTGTTAATTTCTTGTCCAACTTTTTCAATATTATCTTTTCTCATTTTTTTAAAACATTCTGAGTTTAAATGAGGCAGAAAATAAAAATCTACAAAATTTAAACCATCCAACTCTTCGGTTTCAAGCATATCTTCTTCATAGATTGCTTGCGATAGTTTTAATGCTAAATCTGGGTTTGTAACCATGCTTCCAGCACTAACTCCAACATAAACTTTATCTTTTAATAAATTGGGTAATAATTTAGATAAACCAGATTTATTTAACCATCTCATTAAGTGATAAGTATTTCCTCCTTCAAAAAACAAAACATCTGCTCTTTCTAAACTTGGCTTCCATATTTTTTCATCAACTGCTGAAATATCCGTAATTTCAATTGATTTGAAGTTTTGTTTTTTTAAATTTATTAAGTCAGTAATGAACCAGTCTTTATCACCTGATTCAATATTGCTTGCATTCGGAATAAAAACAACTGTTGTCTCTTCTGGTTTTTTGTTAGTTAATTCAAATAAAGCATTAGCTATTGAATTATTTGTAATTCCGCTTGATGTTAGTAATAGTTTCATAATGGTAAAGAAAAAGAATTAAAATTTATAAATAAATCATTTTCGTAGCGATAGCGGAGAAAATTTGGGAAAATTGCGAGCTGAGCAATTTTCCTTTTATCCCTTGTTATGTGTCCTGAGCGGAATGAAATGGAGCTCAAGCGCAGTGTCCCCGAAGCGTTGTCCGTAGCCCGCCGTTAGAAATCATTAATAATCTTCTTATAAAAATCAATTCTAAATTTAAAATCTTCAGAGTTGTTATCTTTAAGTTGACTTCCTAAAGTATCAGCCATTGCTAATAAAATCAATTCCATAAAAATTTCATGGCGTTTGGTTTTAAACTCTTGATATTGTTCATCAATATTTTTATTGTTTGGACTTAGAATAATATGAATATCACCATGAAATTTCACAATATCAATAATAATTGCTTTTTCTTGGTTTGATAAATCAAATCTATCTAATATTTTAGCAACTTTTTCAGAACCCAATTCCTCATGATTTTTGCATGTAGTGGAATTATCAGTTTTTACAAAAGTATCACTTTTGGCAATATCATGAAAAAGTGTTCCGAGAAAAAGCAAATCTCTTTTAGTATAATTCTCTATTTTTTGATTCAGATAGGAATTGATTTTATTGTTTATATCTCTCAGCAATTTTTCGAGTTCTGTTAAAACAGTCAGAGTATGGTTGAAAACAGAATCATTATTATGCCAACTATTATTTTCAACATAATTCTTTAACTCGAAAAATTCTGGCAATTCATCTTGGAATTGATTATTTCTTAATTTTTCAATATTAATGGCTGATACTTTTATCATAGTAAATTAGATTATTAATGATATTATATAAATTTTTACATTTAGGCGGGCGAAGGGCAATGTCATATAACATCAGGGATAAAAGAAGTTTTCGTAGCGCAGCGGAGGAAATTTGGGAAAATTGCTCGGTTCGCAATTTTCCTTTTATCCCTTGTTATATGAGGGTGAGCGAAATGAAATGGAGTGAAAGCACTAGCGTCCCTATTGAGTTCAGAAAAAGCCCGTTCTATCTAATAAATCTAAAACGGGGAATTTCTTTATCTTCAATATTAACAGTTTCAAGAAACATACTCTTTGGTCTTGCCCACAAAGCATTATTTCCAAATTCTTTAGAATCGTATAGTGCTTTGTAAATAACTAATTCTTCTAGTGTTTCACTATGTCTTGCAAGACCAATAACTTCATATTGTTTCCCTTTGTAATGTTCATATTTTCCGAGTTTTAATTCGGCCATAATATTAAATAAAAGTTAAATGTATATAGGTTTTATTATGGTTTAGGGCTTTTTCTGAATTTCACTTAACAAGTTTATATACGAACTTATTGATTCTTATCTTTTATAATCATATTATGAATAAAAATTATTCGCAATCTTTTGTTATAAAAATCAAAGTCAGATTTCAAAAGACGATTTTTTAACCAATCAATCTAAGGTCTACCTTTCGCAAAAGGGTAGACCTTTTGTTTTCTTGGGGGAATATGTCTTTTTTTCTGAAACCTATTTTTTATGTTATAATATATTTGGATAAAAATGCTTATAATAATCGGTATTAAAGATGTTATATTATTAGGGTTTTTTTATAAAGAAAATTTGTTTTTTGCAGAAAGTCATTTGAATATATCTATCAAATGCAATAGAATTATTGAACGATGAAGATAATTAATAAAAACCCTTGACTATTAATCAATTATCTTATAAACTAATAAATATAAATATTTTAAATTAATGGTTGATAATCGATTTTAACAGTGATATTTATTGATCACTGTTCATTATTCGTTATTCTCCATTCGCAAGCTATTATGGCTTCAGAAAAATTCGAAAGAACAAAACCGCATTTAAATATTGGAACGATTGGTCACGTCGATCATGGTAAAACCACTTTAACAGCGGCTATTTTAAAATGTTTGGCTGGCGCTGGATTTGCTTCTCAGGCAAAAGATGTTAGCGCAATTGATAATGCCCCTGAAGAAAAAGCGCGAGGTCTTACTATTTCTGTGTCTCACGTTGAATATGAGACAGAAAAACGTCATTATGCTCATATTGATTGTCCTGGACATGCCGACTATATTAAAAATATGATTACTGGCGCCGCTCAGATGGACGGAGCTATTTTAGTTGTTTCTGCAGCAGATGGTCCAATGCCACAAACACGAGAACATATTCTTTTAGCAAGACAGGTTGGATTACCTGCAATATCTGTGTTTTTGAATAAGACAGATCAGGTTGATGATTCAGAATTAGTTGATTTAGTTGAACAGGAGATTAGAGAGCTTTTAACTAAATATGAATTTGATGGAGAAAATACTCCTATTACTAGAGGTTCTGCTGTTCAAGCATTAGAATGCGGATGTGGAAAAGAGGATTGTGAAAAATGTGGACCGATTTTAAAATTGATGAAATCAGTTGACGATTTTATTCCAGAGCCAAAGCGTGATACAGATAAGCCATTTTTAATGCCTGTTGAAGATGTGTTCTCTATTGAGGGACGTGGAACAGTTGCGACTGGAAGAGTTGAAAGAGGAATTGTAAAAGTCGGCGAAGAAGTGGAAGTTATTGGTCTTGGAGAAACTAAAAAAACAGTAGTTACTGGAATTGAAATGTTTAATAAATTACTTGACCAAGGACAAGCTGGAGATAATGTTGGTTTGCTTTTGCGTGGAGTTAAAAAGGAAGATATTAACAGGGGTCAAGTATTGTGCAAGCCAGGAACATTAACTCCTTATCAGGAATTTGAAGGTGAAGTCTATATTTTAAGTAAAGAAGAAGGCGGGCGTCATACTCCATTCTTTAATGGATATAAGCCACAATTCTATATCAGAACGACTGATGTTACTGGTGATGTAACTTTACCTCAAGGAACTGAAATGGTTATGCCTGGTGATACAGTTAATTTGAAAGTGAAATTAATGTCTCCGGTTGCATTAGAGGAAAAACAGCGTTTTGCTATTAGAGAAGGTGGAAAAACAGTTGGCGCTGGAGTAGTTACTAAGATTGTTAAATAAAGAAAATTGATCAATGACTGTTACTAAAAAAAAGAAAGAAGAAGCAAAACAGCGGATACGTATCAAAATACAGGCCTATGATAGCAAGCTTATTGACCAGTCCTTAAAACAGATTGTTGAAACGATAAAGCGATATGGAGCGGAAATTTGCGGGCCGGTTCCAATACCAACGCAAATTCATAAATATACGGTTAATCGTTCTACATTTGTTCATAAGGATGCTAGAGAGCAGTATGAAATGAGAGTCCATAAGCGATTGATTGATATTATTAATCCAACTCCGAAGATTATTGATTCATTGATGGGATTGAATCTTCCTGCTGGTGTTGATATCGAGATAAAGATGTAATTTTGTTGAATTAAAGAATTGCTGATATGACTGGATAGTCGTCTTCAATCGGGGACAACTTCCCCGATTTTTGCTTGTAAAAATATTATGAAATTTATTTTAGGAAAAAAATTAGGAATGAGTCAGATTTTTGATAAAGACAATAAGGTTATTCCAGTAACTTTAATTGAAGCTGGGCCTTGTTTAGTTGTTCAAATAAAAACAGATGAAAAGGACGGATACAAAGCAGTCCAAGTTGGGTTTGAAGAAATTGTTGAAAGAAAAGTTAAAAAGCCTCAAAAAGGTCATTTTAAAAAAGTTGGAGAGAAATATTTTCGTTATTTAAAAGAATTTGAAAGTGATAATTTAAAAATCGGAGATGTGATTGATGTTTCAATATTTGAGGATGGAGATAAGGTTCAGATCGCGGGTTTTTCAAAAGGAAAAGGATTTCAGGGAGTTGTTAAAAGACATGGATTCCACGGTGGTCCAGCCAGTCATGGAATGAAACATACTTTAAGAGCACCAGGTTCTATTGGAAGTGCGTTTCCAGAAAGAGTTTTCAAAGGTAAGAAAATGGCCGGTAGGATGGGTAATGAGAGAATAACAACAAGAGGATTAAAAATTATTCATGTTGATAAAGAAAATAATTTGTTAGCAATTAAGGGCGCGGTTCCAGGAAGGATTGGAGGATTATTAGAGATAAAAGAATAATATGAAAGTTAATCTTTATAATCAAAAAGGCCAAGAGATCGGGAAAGAGGAATTAAATTCCAGTATTTTTGGCGTGGAAATGAATATGGATTTGGTTCATCAGGCAGTGATTGCGCAAATGGCAAATTCTAGAAAAGTGATCGCGCATACAAAAGACAAAAGCGAAGTAAGCGGAGGAGGAAGAAAGCCGTGGAGGCAAAAAGGAACTGGACGGGCAAGGCATGGTTCCAATCGTTCTCCTATTTGGCGTGGTGGTGGTGTTACTTTCGGTCCGACTAAGGATAGAAATTTTTCAAAGAAAATTAATAAGAAAATGAAAAGAAAAGCATTATTTATAGCTTTATCTTCAAAGATTAGTGATAATGAAATGGTTATGATTGATAAGTTAGAATTAGCCGAAGCAAAAACAAAACAAATGGTTGGAATTATGAATGATTTACAAAATGCTTTAGATAAGAATTTACGCAAAGGCACGTTAGTCGTATTACCAGCAGGAGATGAGATGATTTCGAGAGCTGGAAAAAATATGTTAAAGGTCAAAATAGTTAGAGCTAATAGTTTGAATGTTGTAGATGTTTTGTCTCATAAATATATGTTGATGCTAAAGGGTTCTGAAAAAGTAATTGAGAAAACTTTTATATAAAATTATGTCTTTATTTGGAAAGAAAAAAGAAATTAAACCAGACGTAAAGCAGGTTGCAAAAAAAACTGTTATAATTAATAAACAGGCATCTTGGGTTTATAATATTATTAAGTCCCCACATATTACAGAAAAGGCAACAGATTTAGCTGAAAAGAATAAGTATGTTTTTAATGTTTATACTAAAGCGAATAAGCCAGAAATAAAAAAAGCTATTAAAGCGCTTTATAATGTTAGTGTAAAAAATGTTAATTTAATTCATATGCCTTCAAAAAAAAGAAGAATGGGAAAATCACAAGGTTATAGACATGGGCTTGAAAAAGGATATAAAAAAGCAATAATAACAATAGCTAAAGGCGAAAAAATAGATATAATGCCGAGATAATATGAAAAAGAGTAAGCCAACAACACCAGGAAGAAGAGGAATGATAGGCGCTAATTTTTCAGCGCTTACTAAAAGCAAGCCAGAAAAGAAATTAACTAAAAAATTAGTTAGAAAATTTGGTCGTGGGCATAAAGGAAGAATAACAACTAGGCATAAAGGAGGAGGACATAAAAGGAGATATCGCTTGATTGATTTCAAAAGAATTGATAAGCTGGATATTCCAGCTAGAGTGGCTTCTATTGAATACGATCCTAATAGAAGTTGTTTTATTGCTCTTTTGCATTATGCAGATGGAGATAAAAGATATGTTTTAGCTCCTGATAAATTAAAAGTAAATGATGAAATTATTTGTCAGAATAATTCTCCTGTTAAAGTTGGGAATCGCATGAAGCTTAAAAATATTGTGGTTGGAACAGAAATTTATAATGTAGAGCTTGTCCCTAGACAAGGTGGGAAAATAGTTAGATCTGCTGGAAACTCATCACAGGTATTGGCTTTAGACGGAGGTTATTGTAATCTTAAATTGCCATCAGGCGAGGTTAGAATGGTTAAAGACGATTGTTTCGCAAGTATTGGACAGTTAAGTAATTCAGATCATAATACAATAGTATTAGGGAAAGCAGGAAGATCTAGATGGCTTGGGATAAGACCGACAGTGCGTGGATCTGCTATGAACCCATGTGATCATCCACATGGCGGAGGAGAGAACAGGCAGTCAATCGGTTTAAGAAGAGGTCCGAAAACTCCATGGGGAAAGCTTGCTTATGGCGTTAAGACAAGGAATAAAAAGAAACATAGTAGTAAGCTTATTCTAAAGAGAAGAAAGAAGAAAAAGAAATAATAAAAAATTATGAGTAGAAGTTTAAAAAAAGGTCCATACGTTGATCCAAGGGTATTGAAAAAAATATCTAATTTAAAGCCGGGAGATAAAACCGTAATTAAGACATGGTCGCGCGCATGCACTATTACTCCAGAAATGGTTGGATTTACGTTTGGTGTTCATAACGGGAAAATTCATATACCTGTTTTTATTGTTGAAGATATGGTCGGTCATAAATTAGGAGAATTTTCTTTAACTAGAAAATTCGCAAGACATGGTGGAAAAATGCAGCGTGATCAGGAGTCAGCTAAATCTAATAGATAATTATGCAAGTTACAGCCAAACTAAAACATTTACGAGTTGCTTCAAGAAAGGTAAGATTAGTAGCGGATTTAATCAGAGGGTTATCTGTTGTTGATGCGGAAAAGCAGTTGAAGTTTTTAAATAATAGATCTGTTTTGCCGATTGAAAAACTTTTGAAGTCAGCAGTGTCTAATGCTGAAAATAATGCAAAGCTGGTTAAGGAAAATCTTTATATCTCAAAAATTGTTGTTGACGAAGGTCCTATTTTAAAGAGGTGGAGAGCTAGATCAATGGGAAGAGCCGCTGAAATAATGAAGAGAACTAGTCATATTGCAATAGTTTTAGATGAAGTATCTCCAGGGGCTTTCAAAAAAAGCGTTAATAAAGTTAAA
>JBHPFQ010000019.1:0-11288 GCA_042571625.1 Patescibacteria group bacterium
GTTATTATACTATAAATCAAACTCAAAAAATTAGATTTAAAAAATTCATAATAAATTTTTTTTTCCCGTTCTCTTAATGTTTTTATATTAAAATCCGAAGTTTCAACAACTGGGGCATTAAATTGTTTTATTCTTTCCCAGTAATCTTTTGCTATATAACCATCTTTAACGCAATCATCATATAATTTTGTTCCAGGGAAAGGAGTGAAAAAACTAGTAGTAATCATATCAAAAGGAAATTTTTTTACCATATTTAATGTATCTTTAAAAGCATATTCATTCTCTCCTGGAATTCCTAAGATAAAAAAACCAACTACGGGTAATTTTGCTCTATTGCAAGCATTTAACGCTTTATTTATTGTTTGTCGAGCTAAACCCTTCTTGATAACACTATTTCTTATATAATCATTACCAGATTCAACCCCAATGCAAATATTAGCGCAACCTGCTTTCTTCATTATAGATGCTAAATCAAAATCCAAACTATTTGCAGCAACTCCATTAGGAGTATTCCATCTAAATTTTATTCTATGGCGTAAAATCATATCACATAAAATCATCACTCTCTCTTTATTAAAAGTCAAATTGTCATCCATAAAAAATATTTCTTCAACGCGATATTTTTCTACAAGTAATTTAATTTCCTCGAAAACATTCTCAGCGCTTCTACTTCGCCACTTTGGACCATGAGATAAATACATACTGCAAAATGAACACCTATTAGGACAACTTCTACTAGTTATGATACTAGCTGATCTTCGCATCCCTAATCCATAAAGAACTGTAGGCTTTTTAATATAAAATTCCATAGGCAAAAGCTCTCTTGCTGGAAAAGAAAGTAAATCTAAATTTTCTATAAAATTTTTCTTAGGAATGAATTTTAATTCATCGCCATTCTTATAGGCGCATCCATCTATAAATAACTTAAATGTTTTATTAGCTGATTCTAAATATCTAACTAAAGATAAAAAACTTTCTTCGCCTTCTCCTGCAATTATGTAATCTATTTCTTCAATCCTAATAGTCTCTAAAGGGAAAATAGTAGGATGAACACCGCCTATAACTGTAATAATTTTACTATTAATTCTTTTAACTAATTTTGCCATTTCTACGGCAAAATAATTTCTTAAGCTAAAAGAACAAGTAATTCCGACTACATCAGGATTAAATTCTTTAATTTTATTAATAATCTCAATTTTAGATAATCCATAGCGCCATTTACTACCATTCTTTTTTATATCGCCAGCCACAGCATCTAAAATATTCACTTCATAACCATTTTTTTTTAAATTAGCCGCTAAATAAGCTAAAGACAAAGGCTCTCCGGTAAGAAGATATTTTGAATAATAATCAAAAGATGGGTTTATAAGAAGAATCTTCATAACTCATCTATTTTTCTTTAATAAAGACTCTTTAACGCTTGTTAAAACATTAGACAATATAACTGAAATATCAAAATTAAAAATAGAATTTAATTCATTAAAACAAACAAAATAACAAGCCTTACAATTATGATTAGATAGATTTTCCCATGCTCTCCTAAACCCAACTTTTAAAAAATTCAATGATTTAAAAGAGCCTATTAACTGAGCACAAGGATAGACCATCCCATCAGCATCAATAAAACACATATAACGACCAGCTTGACATTTTATATAACTAAAATTTGGTGCTTTGCCTAAAAACATTTTTTCCCGATAGTCAGGCCAATTTGCAACATATCTATGAACTTTTTCTGAAAAAAGAACTGGGTAACCCATCTTTTTAAAACTCATGATCTTTTTAATCGCCTTATGGCTATCTTCATTAGAAAGAGCTAAAGCGGGATTATCCTTATTAGAAGAAATCTGATAAAAGGGCAAATTAAACTCTGATTCAAATCCCATATCTTTAGCTAAATTAATTAAATAATCGATTGAATCTAAATTATTTTTAGTTAAAACAGTATTGGTGTGAACAATTAAACCAGCTTCTTTGGCAGTTTTAATACCATCTATAATTTTCCTAAAAGTACCCTCGCCTCTATTAGCATCATTTGATTCTTGATCGCCATCTATACTAACACAAATTAAATCTAATTTTTTAACAGAATCTATTTTTTTAGGAATCAAACAACCATTAGTATTCATCCCGCATTCTATTTCTTTAGATTTAATGTAATCAATGATTTGCCCAATATCATCCCGCAATAATGGTTCTCCCCCGCCCAAAGTAATTGATTTAGTTCCTAGAATCGCTAATTCATCAATTAATTTTAATAATTGCTCTGTAGTGAAATCATTTTTTGGACTATCATAATAAGGTCCATAACAATAAATACATCTAAAATTACATCTATTAGTAATATTTAAAACAACGACCAATGGGACGTTCTTGCCAGTAATTTTTGTTTTTAATAAAGTAGTAAAAAAAGAAATTCTTTTTGATAATTTCATAGTATTATTAAACTTTCCTAAAAAGCATCTAAAAACATATAATAAAAAGCTCTGCAATAACCAAAAACATTCTTAATCGATAAATATCTTAATCTATTTAGGATATAATTAAATCTAAAATAAAATTTACGGACTGCCAGAGTTTTTAGTTTCATTAATTTATCTTTTGATAATTCTTTTTCCCAATACAACATTGGTAAAGATTCTTGAGGATTTATAGAATATTCAAGCCAATAATCCCTATTTATTATCCCTTGTTCTAAAGCCATTCTATATGCCTCAACTCCAGGAACCAATAGGAAAATAGCAAAATTAACATAATCTGATTTTATCTCTCTACTAAAATCTATAGTTTGCATAATGTCTTCTTCTTTTTCTCCTGGGTTCCCAATCATAAAATAAGAAACTGTCTCAATTCCTACTTTTCTAGTTAATTCAAAACATTCTTTTATCATTTCTACGGTAATTCCTTTTTTAATAGCAACAAGAATTCTATTAGAACCTGCCTCCACACCATATTGAATTCTCTGACATCCAGCGCGTTTAATCTTTCTTAGCATTTCTTCGCTAACAACATTTACACGGCCCCTAAAAGACCAATTAAATTTTAATCCCCTATTTATAATTTCTTCGGCAAATTCAATTACACGTTGAATACTTATATTAAATGTTTCATCGTAAAATTCTATCTCTTTAATGCCTAGTCTTAAATAGTTTTCTATTTGATCAACGACCTTGCTTATTGAAACCAATCTCACTTTTGGATCTAACTGGCAAAAAATACAATTATAAGGGCATCCACGACTAGTTACTACAGTAGCAATCATTTCATTAGTTAAAAAAGATCTATATTTCTTATAATCGAGCAATGTTAAATCTGGATCTGGCAAAATACTTAGGTCGGACATCTCAAATTTCACGAATTCACCATCTATGGGAATATTTTTTTTAGTATAACAACCATTGATTCCTTCAATTAATTTCGACTCTGACAAATTTTTACAAACTTCTAAAAAAGGTATTTCTCCATCTCCGATAAT
Source organism: Patescibacteria group bacterium (assembly GCA_042571625.1). Taxonomy (GTDB): domain Bacteria; phylum Patescibacteriota; class Minisyncoccia; order Portnoybacterales; family UBA2143; genus JBHPFQ01. The sequence goes on from JBHPFQ010000019.1 coordinate 3,476, forward strand.
AATTGAATCAACTTCTGAGTAATTTAATGTTTCTCTAGGATAAATTTTTAAATGAGGTCCGCCAAGACAAATATGTATCTTGCAAGAAATTTTCCTAATTATTTTTAATATTTTGAAAACAGAATAGAGTTTAAAAGAAACAACGCTAATCCCAACAACATCTGGGTTAAATTCTAAAATAACATTTTCAACATCTTTCTCAGTCATTTTTCCAAGCTCTGCATCAATAATTTTAATATTGAATTCTGAATATTTTTTTAAATAAGTTGCTAAATAAAGTATCCCAAGCGGAGGTTTCTTGCCCATAGCTAAATGAGTGACTTTAGCCGCCGAAACATTAAAAAAATACGGCGGATTAATTAAAAGAACCTTAAACCTTTTCATAAATTATTTAATCTCAAAGTATTTTTAATATGATTTAAAATAACACTAAAATCAAAATTAAATAATAAATTAAACTCATTATGATAGATCTGATAGCAAGATTTACAATTATGAATTAATGAGTTATCAAATGCATTAGCAAAACCATCTTTATAACAACTTATAGCACCAACTTTACCAATTAAATGAGGACAAGCATATACTTTCCCATTAGTATCAATTGCGCAAAAATATTTACCCGCAAAACATTTTAAATGCTTAAAATTTGGTTTATTATTCTTAATTTCTTCTATGTTATAATCAGGCCAAGATAAAGCATATCGATAAGCTTTTTCAGACATTAAAATAGGGTATCCTTTTCTTTTATAATATATAATCTTATTTATTGCTTTTCTCAAATCCTTATTTTCTGCCTTTAAATTTGGCCTTGAATTATCAGGCAAATATCCAATTAATAAATTAAATTCAACAGAAAAATTATAAATTTTCGCCAGTTCCAATATATAATCTATAGATCTTAAATTACTTTTATTTAGAACTGTATTAGTATTAACAGACAAACCACTTTCGCGAGCATATTTAATAGCTCTTAACACATTTTTAAATGAACCATTGCCTCGATATAAATCATGAATTTTTTCTTCCCCATCAAGACTAATACATAAAGTATCTATTTTTTTTAATAAATTTATTTTTTTAGGTACTAATATTCCATTACTATTAATTACACATGCAAGTTCATTATATTTTATATAATCTATAATCTCGCCTATATCTTGTCTGATTAATGGTTCACCACCGCCTAAGCTAATCCTCTTATTTCCCATTTTTTTAAGCTCATCAATCACAGCAAAAATTTGTTCTTTAGTAGGTTCAAATCTGTGTCTCTTATAATATTCCAAATAACAATATTTACATCTAGCATTACATCTATTGGTAATATTATAAATAACTGTTAATGGAATATATTTATTTTGAATTTTTGCTTTAATTAAATTAATTAAAAAAGAAGCTCGATTAAACATTTTCATGATCTTTATTGACAAAAATAATCCCAAATATAACTTATAATATGACGTGGATTCTTAAATAGATTAATATCATTAATAAAATACCAATAAAATTTCGGCCTTTCGAAAAAGTTTTTCAAAAGACTCTTTTTATTAAAATCAGCAAATCTAGCTAATGCTTTATTTATAACTATAACTTTCTTTCCTGAAGGTATATATCGCGATAAAGCCTCTGCTGGATTAGAATGACATAAATCTTTCAAAATCTTTTTCGAATCAGGATGATCTTCGTGAATTATACGATCAAGTTCTGTTCCTGGAGCTGGAGTAGCTAAGTAAGGATAAACTATATATGGATTGATTTCTTCAATAAAATTAACCGTATCCTGAATTTCCATTTCGCTCTCCCATGGCAAACCAACTATACAAAAAGCTACCATATAAAGCTTATGCTTTTTAATTAATTTAGCGCATTTTCTAACATCATCTAATGTATTCCCCTTTTTCATTAATGCTCTAACTTTCTCATTGCCTGTCTCCACCCCAACAGCAATATGCTGTCCACCGGCTTTCTTTACCAAGGCTAATATTTCATCATCAAGCATTTCGGCCCGTGATTGGCACGACCAAGTTATTTTAAGATTTTTCTCTATTAAACGATTGCAAAATTCTTTTGCCCGTTCTTTGTCAATAAAGAATATATCATCACAAACATAAAAATAATGCGTCTTAAATCTTTTATAAACATATTCAATTTCGTCAACCATGTTCTTTGCAGATCTAGTTCTTGGCTTATATCCGCAACTAACATGACATCCACAAAAAACACAATTAAATGGACATCCTCTGGAACCGTAAATCCCCTGAAAAACATGAGGAGCCATTTTATCATAATCATAAATCAAATGCCTAGCCGGAAAAGGCAACTGATCAAGGTCTTCTAAAAATTCCCTATTTCTATTACGAATAATCTTATCATCTTTCTTCCATGTCAATCCATCAATATCTGAAAAATCTGTCTTTTTCTCATCAAAAGCTTTAATTAATTCTACAATCGTTATCTCTGGTTCTCTGCTAATAGCAAAATCAATAATATTAAAATCAGCTACTTCTGCAGGATCAATAGCACAAAAAATTCCACGGTTATTACATCCCTCCATAATTGTAATAATATTTGGATTTATTGATTTTGCTATTTTAGCAACAATATGAGCACTGCTCAAAGTAATATTAAAAGCTGATATCCCCAGAACATCAGGATTATAATCCTTTATAAAGTTTCTTACTTCTATCCACACAGGATCATTCAAATCATTAAGCCTTCCCAAATATTCTTCATGCTGTTTTACTAAAGCGTCCGTTCTCAAATGATTAGTATTTCCTAAAATAGTCTTCTTTCTACAATCATAGTCCGCATTATAAACAAGAGAAGGATATCCCTCTTTTTCTAACGAACCAGCCATATAACATGGTCCTGCTGGATAATGAATCAACGTAGCCTCTTGCAAACGATAAAATGGAGGACTAATAAAAAGTATTTTCATATATTATTTAAAGATATTTAATAATGAACAAATTATACCAACAATCACTCCAAAACTGCAAGTAAAATCTCTCAATAAAATTACTATCAAACTTTTAAGCCAGCCAATCTTATTTCTATAAAGAGAAATTAAGAAATTGAAATTTATGAATACTATAATCAATAATGGAAAAAAAGAAAAAATTGGCTTAAGAAATAATATAATATAAAATAAATAAATTAAAATTATTTCCAAATATAACTGTCTTCCTTGATGAGTTCTTACAAAGAATAATTCTGAATATTTTAAATAAGTTAAAACCGTATCGCGAGAAAAATAAAATTGTTGCTTTAGATATCCCAAAAGACTATCACGAAAATGATGATAAACACCATTATCATTATCCCAATAAATTAAATTTTTCTTACTCAACTTATAAGAAAGAACCATATCTTCACATTTATATTTTTCTGGAAATCCACCTACCTCAAAAAATGCATTTTTATCACAAGCAAAATTATTAGTTACAGAAGTTTTAACAAACTTCGGCATTCCTCTCCTTCTGAAAGATAATTCGTAATTAGAAAATTCCTCAATAAAAGAATCTCCTAAAGATCCGGCATAACCACCAGCTACACATTTAACATTAAATTTCTTCATATCTTTTAAAATTCTTTCTAGCCAAGTTGTAGGAACTGTCAAATCAGAATCGGTATGAACGATAATTTCTCCTTTAGAAATTCTTGCTCCAATATTCCTAGAAGCGCCTTCTCCAAGATTTTTCTTATTCCTAACAACTATTATCCCTTCGTCTTGAGCTATATTAAAAGTTTTATCTATTGAACAATCATCCACAACAATAATTTCAAAATTCTTATAGGTCTGCCGTTTAATTGATTTTATGCAATCTCTAATATATCTTTCTGCATTATAAGCTGGTATAACTATACTTATTCTATAATTATTCATACATTAAAAATTAACGATACTTACTACTAATTATTTTATCCCACACAATCAGTAAACCCATAGACAATAGAATAATATAAAATGGATATACGGGCAAAGAATAACGTGCAATAGCATGAAAACAACCAAAAATTAAATTAAAATATACAATTATTAGAATAATCCATCCAATCTTATCCCATTTTTTAATATTCTTAGCCATGGCATAAATAATTAAAATAGCAAATATCAAATAAATAAATCTAATAGATAGAATTATAGCTCCTTTTGTAAAATCTGATAATTCAGAATGAGAACCTGGTTCAGCAAACATATGTTGCATCCTCACATCTGGAACCATTGGCGTATTGAATTTCAGAAAATCCAAAGAAGCCATCTTCAAAAACATAATCGGATGTTTAACAAATTCTTTTAAACTTTCTCTGGTATGTTTATAATCTAATTCTTTATCGCCTTTATCCCATTCTTGAATAGTTTCCCATCCTTGTCGAGATTCTCTTTTATCATAATCAGAAAAAAATTTTTGAGCAAAAAAATCACCCGTTGTATTTGCTATCAAATGTTCAACATATTTACCTTCTATCGCGTACATCTTTTCAACCTTTATCGCAAATATAAACCCTTGCTTAGAAAAAAATGGTGTTCGTCCAAAATATAAATAATTTGTAATAAGCCAAGGAGAAACAAAAAGAACAAAAGCTAAAAAAAATAAAATAAGCTTAGGAACTATTTTCTTTAAGTTTTTTATGTTTAAAAAAAGAAAGTTAGCTATAATAATCCAAATGAAAAGCTGGATAACTGCATTTGTTAAAACTGCCATTCCAAAAATAATTCCAGAAAGAATAAACCAAATTGATTTATCCTCTTTTTGAGCTTTATATAAAAAATAAATTAATAGAAAAACCAAAAAAACAAAAAAAATTTCTCTAGAGAACCAACCGACATAACTTGCCAAGGTATAACATATAGCAGTTATGAAACTAGCTAGTCTTGCTAATCGTTCATTAATTACCGACTGACACAATTTATAAATTAAAAAAACTAATCCAACAAAAACAAAAATATTAATCATTATTCCAACTAACTGAGAACGTCCGAAAATCTTATAAGCTCCAGCCAAAAAAACAGGATAAAAAATTCTTTCAATATTAGAATCAAAAATTTCCGATTTAACAAATGGACCATTTTCTAAAATAAATACAGCTACGCCATCCTTTAATGACCAATCTTTATTCCCTATAGGCTTATTAAAAGGCATACCCCAAATAATCCCACTTAATATGGCAAAAATTATAACAATAATAATAAAATTTTTATTACTTATTTTCATAAAATATAAATTTTAATTCTTTCTGTTTGATATATCTCTTCTAAGAATGGATATTGATCTACTTCCCAATTCTGATTTTTCACAGTATCCCAAATCACATATTTAATATTATATTTACGCAATATATCTTCTATCGGAATAGTCAAAAAATTCTTATATTGATCAATTAGCCAATAAATTTTTCCATCAGGAATGTCGCCATACTCGCTAAATTGTTTTCTATATTTCTGGCCATATATACTTGCAGAAATAGTAGATCTATCGCGAAAAAATACTTCCTTGACATTTTCTTCATCTAACCCATCAATACGAAATTCTAAGAATATTCGTTCTGTAATCTGTTCTTCATCGGCAATTAAAGTATAATGCCCATCTTCTGAAGTGGCTGAATTTAAAGACGTATACATAGTAATTAAATCGGAAACAATAACATTGCCAAGCGCTACTTCATCTTTCTTAGCATTGTCATTTAGCCAGTCTAAAAGAATGCCATAATTTTTATTAAACTCTATTGTTGAAAGCTCTCTATATTTATAAGAAAGACTTTGAACAACCCAAGCGTTATAAAAATTAACGCTTAAAATTACTATAATTAAACCTGACGAGCTTACTCTTTTTAGTAAATTTATTGTTATTTTTTCATCAATAAAATCAAAAATAATTATCAAAATAAAAATGACAGCCAATGGTTTATGATAATACCAATGATAATGATCAGGGATCAAAACAAGTCCAGTAATAATTTGTTGATTTAAAACAATTAAAGGAGTTAGAACTAATGCCAAGCAAAAATAGTATTTCTTACTATCATCGTAAGAAAAAAACAATAAAAAAATCGCTAAAAGAATCAATACTATCGCGCCTGCCTGAGGCATATGCATACCAACTATTCCATAACGAAGCGATATTTTATAATATGTTGGATATTGCATAGCTTGCCATAAATTAACAAAATATGGGATAGATATCACCAAAGCTATTGAAAATATTGAAATAATACTTTTAATCTCTAACCAATTTTTTCTACAAATATCAATCAATATTAAACAACCTAAAAAAGCAAAAAGGAATGTCCAAGTATAAGGATAAGTATAAAATGACAATCCTAAAACAATACCACTTAAAAATTTATAAACCATTTTTTGCCTCTTAATAAAAAACCAAAAAAATAATAAAAAACCAAAAAAGAAAATCAAATGAATTTGTGGTGCTATCAAACGATTAAAAGGTAAAAAATTACTAGAAGATGGTAATCTTTTAAAAATTAAGTTGAAGAGAGCTCGTGGATTAACTAATTCAGTTGATAACAAAACCGTAATACTAATAACTAAAGCTATTATTTTTTTTGAAATTAATTGATAAAGCAAAATATAAATAATAACAAGAATACAAGCCGGAAAAATAAATCTATTTAATATTGTCGTATCGGCGATATTAAGACCAAAAATTTCACCTGTAAAATTAGCAATTATTTCGGATAAGGATGGAATTAAATAAGGCAAATCTTTTCCTTCCAGCCAAACATAATTAGCTGTGCTATAATGTCCATCTCTTACTTCCTGAATACGGCTTAAATAAGCTGTTTCATCGGCCCCTCCAAGACCAATATTATGATAAATATCTTTATGTTTAAAACGAAAATAAATTTGTGGAGCTGCTATAATAATGCCAACTAAAACAGCGCATATAATAGCCCATTTATGATTTAATATTATTTTAATAATTTTCTTCATTAATTCATTTCCTCCCAATAAAATAAAAACCAAGAGCTGCATCTTCAGCATTAGGCAATTTACATATCACATAATCAAAAATCTTAAAAGGGCAGGTTATAATCATTAAAACCATCAACCATGCCTGATAAAGTTTTTTTGAATTGAAACTGAAAACTACCGCCAACCATTCATTTATAACTGATATTAAACTAGATGTCGGACCGGATCTAATACCAAATTTCTCTTTTTTAAAATTCTTCATTAATTCAAGAAATCCATTTTTAGTCCAACGATAATAATCATCAGGCGAAGAATGAAAACTAATTAAAAATGGAACTGATATATATATCAAACCTCCAGGTTTCAAAACACGATATATTTCTTTAATAACTATTTGAGGATTTTTAACATGTTCTAAAACAAATTCATTTACCACTGCATCAACAGAATTATCTTTAAAAGGCAAATGACAAATATCGGCCAAAATATCTACGCTAGAAAATGGATAAAAATCTATATTAATAACATCATCTCTCACTCTTCTTACCCCAGAGCCAAGATTAATAACTAATTTATCTGTATTAATTTTCCGAATAGCTTTTTTGGGACTTTCGCCGACTACAGAAGCTCCGAAAGCATAAAAGAAAAAATTAAAAACAATAGGATATTTTTTGAAAAATATCTTTAATTTATTTACAATAGCATCATTATTTGCTTCCTTAAATGAATATCTATACTTTTTCAAAAGATAAGGTTTGTCATCTGTTATAAAATATTCATTATCACAGCCACTACAAATAAATTTTTCGTCCCTAAAATTTAATTCGCTTAAACACTTAGGACAAACTATATTATCTAATAATTTTTTCTTGATCATTTAAT
>JBHPFQ010000020.1:0-10420 GCA_042571625.1 Patescibacteria group bacterium
AAGAATTCCTGCTTGGGTAAGATATAATTTAATTTTATACATTAATCAAAATATCAAAACCATTTTCTCATCCATGTTTCAAAAATCAATAAAGTCCATATAGTTTTATGATTATCCTTTCGTCCAGAAAAATGCTCTATTATCAATTTATTTATATAATCATAATTGAAAATACCCTCTCTTTCAATTTTAGATTTAGAAAAAATATCTAAAACAAAATCTCTCAAATCTGCCTTGATCCATTTTGCCACTGGAATGCCAAATCCCTTTTTAGAACGATAAACAATATTCTTGGGCAATTTATCTTTCATCAACTCTTTAAGCAAATATTTAGATTGCCATCCCCTTAATTTATATTTTAAGGGAATAGAGTTAATAAAATCAACTAATTGATAATCTAAAAAAGGAGCTCGAACTTCTAGAGAACTTGCCATGCTAGCTCTATCAACCTTAACTAAAATATCATCTTGAAGATAGTTTTTTAAATACAGATATATAAGCCTATTCCCCAACCGTTGATTTCTTACAGAATTAACATAATTTCTAATATCTTCAAAAATATTAATTGTTTTAATCTCTTGATAGATAGAATTAATAAATATCTTTTCTAATTGCCCTGGCAAAAAAGATCCAAGCCAAATCTGATTTTTAATTTCTGAACAATATTCAAAACCTGTAACAAATTTTTTCAATTTAAAATCCAAACTAATATTATTTAAGGAAACTGGTAAATTATTTATAAGAGGATTAATTAAATTATATCTTACCCAAGCAGGAATTCTTTGATAAATTCTATCTAAACGATGAGCTTGAAATGTAGGATAGCCCATAAAAAGTTCATCTCCGCCATCACCACCCAAAGCTATTGTTGCTATTTTTTTAGTAAATTTAGAAAGCAAATAAGTCGGAATAATAGAAGGATCGGCAAATGGTTCATCTAAAAAATCAGAAATTTTAGGAATAAGACCTAAGCAATCTTTTGGTTCTAAGATTTGCTCATAATGTTCAGTCTGTAAAAATTTAGCTGCTTGTCTAGAATAATCTGATTCATCAAATGATTTATCGGAAAACCCAATTGAAAAAGTCTTAATTTTATTTAATGATTTTTTTTGAGCATAATATGCAATAGACGTTGAATCTATTCCACCACTTAAAAAAATTCCAAGAGGAACGTCAGCCATTAATCTTATACTAACTGCTTCATCTATTTTTTCATCCAATTGACTCAAATATTCCTGTTTGGTTATTTCTTTAGAATATTTATTAAAACTTACCTCCCAATATTTTTTAATCACAAGATTGCCATCTTGATAGACTATATACTCTCCAGGTCCAAGCTTATAAATATTCTTAAAAATAGTATGTGGCGATGGAATATATTCATAAATCAAATATTTAGCTAAACTCTTCCAATCTATGTCCTTCTTTAAAAAAGAATATTCCAAAATAGCTTTTAATTCAGAACTGAATACTAAACTCTGATTAACTATAGAATAATAAAGAGGTTTTTGCCCTAGACGATCACGAGCTAAAATCAATTTCTTTTTATCGTTATCCCATAATGCAAAAGAAAACATACCATTTAACTTATTTAGAAACTCTTCTCCATACTCTTCGTAAAGATGAACTATTGTTTCTGCATCGCTATAAGTATAAAATTTATGCCTCTGAGATATTAATTCTTTCCTTAGCTCCTTAAAATTATAGATTTCACAATTCGCAACAAGCCAAACTGTCTTGCTCTCATTTGAAATCGGTTGATGTCCGCTAATTAAATCAATAATACTTAATCTACAATGACCTAATCCGACTCCATTATCCACATAAAAACCTTCATCATCGGGTCCTCTATGTTTTAAGGCATGAATCATTTTATCTAGCATACTCCTACTTCCACTACCGATGTACCCAGCAATGCCACACATATTTATGATTGCTTAGTTTTTATAAAAGAAAATTCAATTTCTTCAAATCCGCCTACAAAAAAACACCAAACTCTCGAACAAAAAGCAGGAGATAGATTAGCAAGGAAATCTATTATTGCTCCTAACGTTATTAATAAAAAAAATAAAAAAGGAGAAAAAGTCTGTTTTTTTAAATATGGCTGGCTTGTCCATCTTAATTTTATTTTCTCTGATATAAATTCAACTCCTGTATAACCGCCTTTAAAAGTCGGAGAAAAATAATAAGGCAAGCTGACATCAAATCCTCTCTTATGATCAGGATGTGTATTACCTCTACTGAAATGAGGAACTTTCATAATTAATTTTCCTCCCGGCGTTAGAATCCTATTCAATTCCTTTATGGCATCTAATGGTTCTGGTAAATGTTCTATAACATGGCATGCTTCAATTAATGAAAAACTATTATTTTCAAACGGATAAGGAAATTCTCTCAAATCCCAAAAAATATCCGCAATGCTATTTTTATCAATATCCAAATTAATATAACCATCCTTTGGAAACTTTCCACACCCCAAATTTAATTTTTTAATTTTATACATAATTTAAAAAAAATTAATCTTATTTTTAATTGAATAAATAGGCTTGCTTTGGCATTCGTAGTAAATTCTAATTAAAATCTCCGCTAACAGCCCCATTAAAATAAACTGCAAACCAACTAATACAAGAAAAACAGTAAGTAATGGAAGCGGAGTTAGAATAAAAGAAATCCCATAATAAAACTTGAAAAATAAAGATAATATCCCAGATAAAAAACTAAAAAATAATGTCCAGTAAGCAATATTCCCAAAAAAATGCATTGGCTTAGTAGAATATTTAGTCAGAAATTTAACTGTTAATAAATCCGAGACAACTCGAAAGCTTCGCATAATACCATATTTCGTCTTCCCATATTGTCTAGGTCGATGATTAACAACAATTTCTCCTACTTTAGCACCATGCCAAGCAGCATAAGCTGGCATAAATCTATGCATTTCCCCATAAAAACACACATCTTTCATTATACTACTACGGTATGCTTTTATTGTGCAACCATAATCATGCAACTTCAAACCAGTAATTAAAGAAATTAAATTATTAGCTATCCATGAAGGTATTTTCCGATTAATTAATTTATCATAACGATATCTGCGCCAACCAGAAATCACATCAAAGCCTTGATCGATTTTTTCTAAAAAATGCGGGATATCAACTGGATCATTTTGCAAGTCAGAATCAAGAGGTATAATAATCTCACCTTGCGATAAATCAATCCCAGCCGCCATAGCAGCTGTTTGACCAAAATTCCTTCTAAAATTTATTACTCTAAAATTATTATCATTACTAGAAATTTCCTCTAGAATACTATAACTATCGTCATTTGATCCATCATTAATAGCAATTATCTCATAAGCAATATCAATCCTATACAAAGTATCTATTATCTGCTGATAAAGAATTCTTATGCTCTCTTCCTCATTATAAACCGGTAGAATGACAGACAATTTCATATTATTTATCTAAAATAAGAAAATTTATTTATAAATTCAATAATTTTACATTTTCTAATTTCCCATTCATATTTCCTAACGTCTTTAATGGCCTTTTTTGAGATCATAACAGAAAAATTAGTATTTTTCAATGCTTTTTCAATACCTTTAACTAAATTTATGGGACTATCTGGCTTAACCAAGATAGCATTATTTTCATCCAAAACTTCTCTAACTGATGGCAGACTAGATGCAACAATTGGTCTCCTGCTGGACATATATTCAAACATTTTCATTGGTGAAGTCCAATATTTAGAAATATTTTCTTTGGAAGAATTTGGCAAAATTAAAACATCAGCTGCTTTAAGCCAATAAGGAATTTCTGAATGCGAACGATGACCAACAATCATAATATTATTTAATTTCTGATTCTTAATTCTAAATTTTTTTTCATCGTCTTTTGTCCCACCGACTAAAACGATTAAACAATCATCTGATAAAAATCTAACTGCTTCTGCCAAAATATAAACTCCCTTCCATTTATAAAGATGCCCAGTATATAAAATAATCCTTTTATTTAATGGAAGAGATAACCTCTGCCTAGCTTTTTTCTTAGAAATTTTTATATCAAATTGCCTCGTATCTACTCCATCTGGTGCAATCAAAATCTTATCTCGAGCAATACCCTTTTTAATCAACTCACTTTTAATGCTATCCGTAATAACAATAAATCCCTTAATCCTTTTCAACTTTTGCTTATTTAACCAAAATGGTAAAGTATGAATTTCTAAAAAAACATTCTTCTTAATAAAACTTAAAAGCCAAGCTAATAACAAATCTCTAGTATAGATAATATCCGTTTTTTTAAAAAGAAAATATATAAACGCAGAAACAGAAAAAGTTAAACTTTGAATAATAAAACCAATTTTTGGAATATTTAAAATAATTAAATCTAAAGAAGGTAATTTAATAATCTTAAAATTTTTCTCAATATCGTAATAATCAAAAGCATCTTCTTTAATATAGTTAAATCGCCAAGGAATAATTAAAACGACTTCGTTTCCTAAACTAAAACTTTCACACATTTTTGCAATTTGGATACCATGCGCTTTTTCAGTTGGAAATCTAATATTTGATAGATAAAAAATTTTCATAATTATATATTGAAATAATTAAATCCTATTTTTAGCAAATTTTTAATATCTGACCACGACTTAATTCTTTTCAGTTTATACCAACTTCTTTTCAGAATATCCTCCTTAGACATTAAATTTTTAACCATAAAGGCCTTAACTTTTTCTAATTCCATACCAGGCCATTCCATATAAGGCACGCTTGGATCTTCGCCAGTAATCTTGCTTTTCCCGAAATTACAATCGCTATTCCAAGAAAAATCTCTAGACAAAATAGTATTTTCCTTAGCATACGACTCCATGATAGTGCCAGGATAAATTAATCCAAAACCATAGCTAACAGAAACATTAGGAATTTGCCTAAATTCATTAATTAAATCTGCTGTCATTCGCAAATCAAACATAGTTTGTGTTGGCAAATTAACTATAAAATTTAAACTAACAATTAAACCAGCTCTAGAACAAAGATAAACCATTCTCCGCGCCTGATCTAATAAAATATTTTTCTTAACAACATTCAGTATCCTTGGACTGCCTGATTCAATACCAAAACTAATCCTCAAACATCCTGCTCTTTTCATCATTTCAATAATTTCTTTATCGACCGTATTAACCCTTGCACGCGCATACCATTTAATATTCAAATTTCTATTAATAATCTCCTGGCATATTTCCATTACATGATTTCTGGAAATAGTTAAAGTATCGTCCCAAATATTAAAACCATTAAAACCATATTCTTTATTTAAAAACTCCAATTCGTCAACAAAATTCTTAGGATGGCGAAGACGCAAAATTGATTTAGAAAAAGCAGCATTGCAACAATAAGTACAAAAATTGGGACATCCTCTCGCGCTAATTACACCAATTGTCCGAAAATTAGTTCCATAAATCTTTTTCTGATATTTATCTAAATTATAAAGATGCCATGATGGAAAAGGTAGCTTTGATAAATCTTGAAAAAATGGCCTATTCTTGTTGGAAATTATCTCGCTATCTCTACCTCTATAAGTAATCCCTAAAACATTTTTAAGTTTATCTTGATCCGGCCAAACATCTAATAATTCTTTAGAAGTTAATTCTCCTTCCCCATTAATAACGCAATCAATTTCAGGCACCACTTCTAATGCATTTACACTGGTTAAAGAAAAATGCGGTCCGCCGACCATAATAAATAAAGATGGTTTACTTTTCCTAAGAAGCTTAATAACAGCAATAACTTGTAATCTATTATGAGTAGTAGCTGTTAAACCAACAGTATCTGGGTTAAAAGATAAGATCTTAACAACCGCTTGTTCTATACTAAGATTTTCACTGTGGGCATCAACAATAATTACATTATGATTGCTATTTTTTTCTAAATACGAAGCCACATAGCCAATTCCAAGAAAAGGCAAGCCAGCCATCTCTATCTCTCCTAACGCTCTTGGGCCTGTCGTTAAAACAATTTTCATGCTCTTATTAAACCAAAAATTACCATTTTTAGCAACGTGCTTTTACTTTTAAAAATAACTATTAAATTATTTATAATTTTATTTCTTAGCTATCGCAAAATACCCCAAAGGACATGGATGGAGCTTGCGAACTTTTTTAGGAACAAATTTATCAAATATTAATGCTCCAGTAAAAATTATTAAACGCATAAAATTAAAAATAAAAAAACTATGAAGTAAGTGAATAGCCGAAGTAGCTCTTTCGCCAAAAGAAATAATTTTAAAATTATTGAAATTACCAATTTTAAACAATTCTTCCAAACCCTGCGAAGTTAACCTCCTATAATCATCTGGCTCTTTTGCCTCATTAAAAATAAAAGGCGAACTTATAAAAAATCTACCATCTTTTTTTAAAACACGATTAATTTCACGAATTAATCTTTCTGGCTCTTTAATAATATAGATAGCATTAAAAAGAAAAATATTATCCATGGAATTATTCTCAAATGGCAATACTTGATTCAAATTAACAGCCATGTCTGGTTTTTTATCTAAATTAAAATCTGTTCTAACCAATTTTGAAGATTTATTTAAAAACCAATAATTATAATAACTTGGATTTCCTCCTCCTGCTAGATCCAAACAAATTCCGGTTAGATTATTGCAATGCTCTTGCACTTGCCAATTAAAAAGGATTCTATATATACTTTTACTATGGAAAACTTGTTTTATAAAATCGAGAGTTTTGTTCATAATTTTGCCTTGAATTGAATAAAAGAAACTGTAGAATTGATAGAATTTCTATTTAAAGCATATAAGTTATCTCCTTTTTTAACAAATCCTTTATTAACAGTAAGAGCTGCTTTAAAATTATTTTCATTTAAAACTTGAATTGTTCTTTTATTGTATCTCCCATGAGGATAAGTAAAAAACCAGCATATCTTCTTTAATCGTTTTTCTAATATTTTTTTTGATTTCTTTATTTCATGCTGCAATTCATTAATACAAAGTTTATCTAATTTTTGATGAGTAAGACCATGAGGCTGAAAATCAATAAATCCAGTTTGACTCATTTTATACATATCCTGCCAATCCAATACTTTTAAAGCACTCTCTTGGCTATTCTTTAAATAACAGCCTACTAACCTAGGAGATATAAATATTGTAGCAGGAAAACCATACTTTTCCAAAATAGACAAAACATTATAATAGTTATCTTCATACCCATCGTCAAAAGTCAAAACTACTGTTTTTTTTAATAACGGCTTATTAGAGCTCAAAATACCAACCAATTCAGATAAACTAATTACTATATATCCTTTTTCTTTTAAAAATTGCATTTGCCTAGCAAAAATTTTTGGACGAACAGTGAAAAAAACATTATTATTGCTTATTGAATGGTACATCAATATAGAAGCTCTATGATTTTTCGGTAAATAATATATTAAAAAAGCCAAACTATCTTTAATTATTCTTTTTAAAAACATTTTATAATGTAATCTAATAGATTATCCAAATTATGATTCTTTTCTACTTGTTTTCTCAAATATTTACCAATTTCTTCGAAATTACCACATTTAATTAAATTTAAAAACTTTTCAGCTAGATCCTCTGGATTTTTTTCTTCAAATGTCAATTGAACAGAATAATGACCAAAATCCTTAACAAAAGTCTTATTACAAACTAAGAGAGGCAACCCACAAGCCATTGCTTCCAAGCCAGCTTTGTCAGGAGCACCATCAGGACAAAGATTAACCGCAACATCTGAAAGCCGATATTGCTCAACTAATGCAATATTGGGAATCTCGCCTATAAACTTTATATAACTGCTTAAATCTTTTTCTCTTATCATTTTCATTAATTTATTAAAATAATTTATTTGATCCTTATCTTTAACGTTAATGCTTTGATGAACAATATTAATCTTAAAAGACAGACCATATTTTTTTAAAATATCAGCCGCTTCTATTAATGTCTCATAATTTTTAATTTTAGATATTCTACCAACGGAAATTATTTTTATCCATTCCTTTTTTAACTTTATTCTTTTTAAGTCAGGAGTAAATTGATTTATATCAATTCCTTGGCCAATAACTATTCTTTTGGGACTGTCTATCTGAAACCCAGCCTCGCTAGAAGTAATAATTTTATCTGCCATAAAATTCATCATTCGTACCTGCCAATTTACTTCTTTATGAGCATACCAAGCAACTATCTTCTTCCTAGATATCTTTGCCCAAGGATAAAGAATGATAGTATAAATAGGATTTTGATGACAAAACACCCCGTCAACTTTGAAAATAAATTTCAAAATGCCAATTTGAAATCTAATAAATTCTTTTAATCGATTTTTACCTTTTTCTTTCCCCATTGAAAAAACTTTTACATTATTTGGCAACCCGCTTACATCTCCCCTCTCAAGACAAATAATCTTGATATTCTTGACTCTTTTACTTAATTTTCCAATCCAATTAAAAACAAATCCTGTTTGACCATCCAATTTATCAACTTTTCTCGTAATCATTAATAATCTCATATTTCTATATTTTGTTTAGCCCAAATTTGAAAAGTAATTAACGTCCAAATACAAATCAAATTATACCTTTTTTTACTTATATGATCATCTAAAATATTTCTAATTTGAATAAAATTAAAATAATCTCTAGTTGCCTGACAATATTGTTCAGATAAGATATCGTAAGCAAAATCTCTTAAATCAGTTCTTAGCCATTTAGCTATTGGGGAAAACCAACCATGTTTAGGCGCTCCTAAAACATAATCTGGTAAATATCTACTCATTGCTTTTTTAAAAATATACTTGCCGCCTTGCCTTATTTTATATTTACTAGAAATTTTAGCTGATAATTCAACTAAACGGTAATCTAAAATAGGTACTCTCTCCTCTAATCCAAAAGCCATTGTCATCTTATCCGTCCTCATTAATGATTCATTAACCAGCCAAGTCCATAAATCAACTAACATAAAATATTTCTCAAAATCTTTTTGCAAATATGATTGAAAGTATTTCTGCTGATAAAAATCTCTGGTTACATTTTTTTTAAGAAAATTAGGTCTAATAAATTCTTCAAGAATATTATATTTTTGAGACATAAAAAGTAAATATCTATCTATGCCAGCCGGAGTATTTATTTTCTTCCATAGATTGTCCTTTTTAAAATATTTTCCTAAGTAATTTAATAAAAATTTAGTCGAAAAATTCTCCCTAAAAAAAACTGGTAATTTTTGCCATTGACTTGCCAATCTACTACAATGATAACGAGGATAACCCCCAAAAAGTTCATCACCGCCATCACCTCCTAAAACAACATCTACTTCTTGTTTTGCAAATTTAGCCAAAAGAAAAGTAGCAATTTGAGTAGCATTAGAAACTGGCTCGTCTAAATGATAAATAACCTCTTCTATATTTTTAAGAACATCTTGCCCCTTGATTAAAAGTTCATAATGATTAATCTGATAATCCTGACTAATCCTTTTAGCCATTTGAAGATCAAAATTATAATGATCAGTTTTAGCGCAGAAACCAACTGAGAATGTTTTAATACGCTTATAATTCAATTCATTAATTATTCCTAAGATTGAAGTAGAATCTATCCCTCCACTCAAAAAAATTCCCACTGGTTTATCAGAAATTAATTGTCTTCTTACTGAATCCTTCATCAAATACTGAATCTGTTCAATAATTTCATCCTCTGAATCAATATTTTTAAAATCATTAATCCGCCAATACTGATTAATATTAACCTGATTATCTTTCAAGGATAAATAACTAGCTGGTGGAAGTTTATAAATATTCTTAAAAATAGTCAAAGGATGAGGAATATAATGAAGACAAAAATAATTATTAAAGGCTTCTAAATCAATTTCTTTTTTAATCGGATGCTCTAAAATTGCCTTAATTTCTGAAGAAAAAATAAATTTACTATTATCAAAATAATAATAAAGAGGCTTTACTCCTATCTTATCACGTACTAAAAACAATTCTTTTTTTCTAATATTCAAAATAGCAAAAGTAAAGATACCATTAAGCATGTTGAGGCAATCTAAACCATAATCTTCGTAAAGATGTAAAACTACTTCTGAATCAGATTGACTAAAAAATTGATGACCATTTCTAATTAATTCTCTTCTTAATTCTTGGAAATTATATATTTCACCATTAAAAATTAACGCTAACGATTTATCTTCATTAAATAATGGCTGTTTTCCTCGTTCTGATAAATCAATAATAGACAAACGAACATGACCTAAAGAAAAATTATCATCATAATAAATTCCTTCCTGATCAGGACCACGGTGTCTGATTCTTTTATTCATTTTTTTAATTAAATCCGAATGATGAAAATTAAAACCATTAATACCACACATAATTTTATTACTATTTACTTAAATCCCTCCAAAAATTA
>JBHPFQ010000021.1:0-10096 GCA_042571625.1 Patescibacteria group bacterium
CTTGCGATGTTGTGTATTCGTTATCACTATCTATAATGATTGAGCCGGTCGGAGGTATTGTATCACCAGCAGAAATATCATTCACTAATACATTCCACACTAAATTAATTTCTTGATTAAATATATCAGTAATATCCACTTCTACAACATGATCGCCACTAGATGTAAAATCTGGCAAATATATCCAATCTGATCCAGTTGACTGCTCTGCTCCATCAAGTTTCCAGCTATAGAACAAATTATCATCATCTGGATCAACTACCGTAACTCCAAAATCCAAAGAAACTCCTTCGTCAACTTCTGGGTTTAAATCTAATGGTTGATATGATTCAATATTTGGAGATTGATTAATAATATCTATAATATATTCTGATGGAATTGCGTTTTTATTTAAAATACTATTAATTACTAAACTTGCCATAGTTTCTGATCCACCCAAAGAGAAATGACTTCTATCATCAGGAGAACAAAAAAGATAAAGACATCCTTCCTCTCCAAGCGCCTGCATCAATTCTCCGCTCATATCATGTAAATCTATATATATTACACCTTTGTCATCAGCAACCTCTTTCATGGCAACAGCATATGGTTCAAGTTCTTGACTGATTACCCCGTCTATAAAAGTTCTCCTATGCGGAGGAGTTACTAAAATCGGCTCTACTCCCACTAAGCGAGATTCATTAATATATCGCTCAAGATACATTTTATAATCTGTATCAGCATCGGTTGATTCAGGTAGCTCTGGATCGTGAGAATCATTATGCCCAAATTGGATCAAAATATAATCACCACTTTCTAAGCTTTGCAATGTTGATATCCAATGTCCATCCTCTATAAAAGTTTTACTACTTGCACCTTCTACAGCATTATTAAAAGTTTCCACACTTCCAATAAAAGAATCCCTAATACTATATCCCCATCCTTGCATACAATTCCCTTCAGGATAATCAGCTACCGTAGAATCCCCAATAATAAAAATTCTTGGCGGTGCCTGCTCAAAAAATTCCAAAGCGCCAATATCAGGAGCTATTCCCATAAAATCATCATTTATCCCAGGCAAAATTACGCCTTTATTAATAAGCTGACTACCTTCTGCTAAATTAAAATCTTCAAGAGATGGATTTTCTAAATTACTTTCAGAAACAATACCATTTAATTCCTGGTTAGTAGCATTCTGGAAATCAATAAGAGTTGAATATCTAATATTCCTCCACTTAACAAATCTTGTAGGATCGGTAGTATATAAATTATCATAATCTAAATCAACATTAAAATCTTGCATCCCAGCTGTATCCTCTATAACATATCTGGTTGCTTGAAAAATATTATTACGAGCGATAAAGTTTACCCCTGCTGTTCCTTCAGATGAAAAGAAACCTAAAACATTTTCATCCGGTCTTTCTATAAAAATGGTATTATGATATGCATATACAGGACCAGTCTTATAATCCTCATCTACCATAAAAGTAAAAGAACCACCATAATTATTATAGAAAATATTTCTTATGAAATAGACCGGACCCACCGTAATTGGAGCAGCAGATACTGGTTTATAAGAATCTAAAATGGTGTTTTCCCAGAACCGATTATTTATACAAGCGCCTTCCGGTTCCAATCCGTCATCTGATATAGCATATATTTTATTGCGATATACATCTATATTTGAATTATAACTCTCATCAGCTAGTGCGCCCCAGGAACTTGGAGCTATTCCATTAAAAATTCCATGGATAATATTATCTCTGACAATATTGCCGGATCCTGAACGCCAAAGAGAAACACCGCTTTTCTCATGATCTGTATTCTTCATGGCTGTCCATGGCCACGAGGATATTGAAGTATCATATATTTCATTCTCCTGAATCAGATTATCATTAGTAAGATCAGAAAGATAAATTCCTCCTTGCGTATTATGAATTAAATTATTCTGAATCACATTTCGTTCTCCGTCAACTATTCTAATTCCAGATCCAGAAGTATAGCGAACTTCAAACCCATCTATAATCACATAACTAGCATTATATAACAAAAATCCAAAATCACGCTTTGAAACATATATCAAAGACAAATTCGGATCGCTTAAATCAGAAAATTTTATATAAAGCTCTTGACTATTTTCATCAAAAAACCATCCACCAGTAGGTATAACAACCTCTAAAGTAAGAGTATCAACTAATTCTAATGTTTCAAGATCTGTTATGCTTTGATAATGATATAACCTTTCTTCGTCTTTAGAAACATATCCAGGAACCCAATCTATTGTAGTAACATAAACATCTTGGTAAGCAGATGCCTGCCAATCTGGAGTCTGTGTTAAAGTTTCATCGGAATTATCTATTACAACATTCTCTCCATCAGCTGCTTTATATAAAATATAATCATTTTCAGTCCCAGAATGAGAACTATTTATAGTAACCCGCTCCCTATAAATACCTTCATGAACCATAACTGTATCCCCAGGTCCTGTCATGCCGACTGCGTCTTGAATTGTTGCATAATCATACCCAGATCCAACATGATAAGTAGAACCAGTCCCTGTTGTAAAATTTTCAGAACGCGTAGCAATAGTATCGGTTATATACCCCATATCAACACCATCAGGATCTTCATAAGTTAACCTTACTTCGTAATTAGTTCCAGAATCAAGAAAAAATATACTACCAGCAAATCTATTATCAGATATCTTGGAAGGAGGGTTCCCTTCAATCCATTCAATATCTCCTAGAATTCTATATTCTATTTTAACACTGTTATTTGAATTTTCATCTCCAGTATAAATAGAAATCACTCCAATGCTATTGAATGTTGAATAAAGAGAAATATCCCCAGATGTTGTTGTATTAGCCTCCGCAAATAAGATATTAAATCCTACAAAACATAAAATAAAACTTATCACTAAAAAAACTTTTATTATCTTCTTCATATTTTCATATTAACATATTTTATAATATTTAAGAAACTGTTGATAAGTTATAATATATAAATATCATATATCTTCTTGGACATTTTCAACCAACTATATTTTTCTATCCTATTATAACCAGACGAAATTAACTTCTTTCTCATATCCTGGCTATACAATACCTGTTTAATCTTATTAATTATATCATTAATATCTTTAGGATCAAAATAAATTGCCGCATCTCCTAATATTTCCGGTAAGCAACTAGAATTTGAACAAACTACTGGCAAACCATATGCCATTGCTTCTAATGGTGGCAATCCAAATCCCTCATATAAAGAAGGAAAAATATATAAATCAGCATTTTTATATAAAATAGCCAAATCTTCATCCGAAACAAAATCAGTAAAAATAATATTATTGATATTCTTTTTATATACGAATTTCTTCAAACGTCTATAAAAATAATCTATCTGGCCAACTAAAACTAATTGCAATCCATACAGTCCATTAAAGGCTAAAATTAATTTTTCTAAATTCTTATGAGGATAAGCATTGCCGACATAAAGCAAATACGACTTTACTATTTTGTGTTTCCTCAAAATACCAAGATTATCCAATGGCAAGGAACGTGTAAAAACTCCTTCATAAATTACATCTACTTTATTTGCTTCAATATTAAAACTATCCAGGATATCTTTTTTTGTATATTCAGAAACAGTAATTATTTTTTTAGCTCTTTTTACTGATATCCAAATAACAAATCTATAAACATAATTTTTAATAAAATATAGAATTGGCCCTAGTGTTGACGCTTTCCTAGTTGGGAAATGCTTTAAAATTAAATCATGAATAGTAACAACAAAATCAACAGGACAAAATAAAGGGACATTAAAATGCGGAAAATGCATTAAATCAACTTTTGCCTTCCAGATCTTAAAAGGAAAAAATATCTGCTCCGCAAAGCCATACCACTTATAATCAGCAAGAACTTTTTTAAATTTATTATTCACTGGATAATATTCATCCCAATTATTTTTGCGAAGAAAAATAATAAACTCGCAATTATTATCTATCTTTTCCAATCCACTAATCAATTCTTTGACATATCTGCCTAGTCCTTTCTGTTTTTTAGGCCCATAAAAACGGGCATCAATTCCTATTCGCATAATATTCTCAAAGTTTCCCGAGAACACTTATCCCAAGAAAATTCTTTAGCCCTAACTAATCCTTTTTGCCTTAATTTTTCTTTTAAAATATTATCAGATAAAATTTCATTCATCAGCCATGCCATTTCGCCGATATTATCAGAATCAACCATTAAAGCTGCATCGCCTACTACTTCTGGCAAAGAAGAATTATTAGAAACGATTGTTGGAATGCCACATGCCATTGCTTCCAATGGAGGAAATCCAAAACCCTCAAAAAAACTTGGATATACAAAAAGCTCTGCTAAATTATAAATACTTGGCTTATCGCGTTCATCAACAATTCCTGTTAAAATAATATCTTTTCTATATTTCGACTGATTTGCAGATTTTAAAATATCATCATAAAGCCAACCCATTGCTCCTGCTAAGACTAATTTTAATTCAGATTTACGTTTACTCTTTAATAATTCAAACGCCTTTATCAATCCTATAATATTTTTACGTGGCTCTATTGTTCCAAAATAAAGAATAAATTTATCTGGCAGATTATATTTTACTTTAATAGCATCATCTAATGACAATGGCTTGAATTGCTCTCCAACTCCGGAATAAATCACTTTTATTTTATCTGAATTAATTTTATACAATCCAACTAAATCATTTTTTGTTGATTCAGAAACTGCAATTATTTTATCTGCTTCCTTTGCTTCTTTAAACGCATTCATTAAAAATAATTGCCATAATCTTTTCTTTATAGAAAAATATCTAGGATATCTTTTAAAAGACAAATCATGAAAAGTTGTTACCTTACGACATTTTTTAGAAATAGGCGCTGTAAAAAAATGAGGATTAAAATATACATCCACACATCCAAGTAGTTTATCCATCTTAGGATATTTTAAATAACGAGCAGTTGAAAAAAAAATACGATTAGGAATGCTAAAATCGTATAATTTAACATTATCTAAATTAAGCCACGGATAATTTAAATCAACCTTATTAAACGCATTATAAAATAATTTATAATTAATGCTCTTATCTAAAGGAAGAAGATGAGATAAAAGATTAATGGCATATTCTTCAATTCCTGTTCTTGTCCCTCTAGCAAAAATTCTTATATCAATTCCTATAGTCATCAATAATATTTTTTATTTTTTCTTTAAAAACCTCTTGATTAAATTTCATTGCTTCGGCGCGAATAAATTGCGGATTAAAATCACAACTATTAAATTTTAATACTGTTTGAATTAAACATTCTGGAGTTTGCTCATCAAATAATAATCCTGTTATGCCAGATTTTACGATTTCTAAAGCACCTCCACTCTTATATGCAATAACCGGTCTTCCAGATGCCATTGATTCTACAGCAACAATTCCAAAATCATCTTCCTGTGGAAATATAAGAGCTTGACAATTAGAATAATATTCTCTTAATTTTTTATTAGAAACTAACCCAACAAATTCAATATTATCTTTAGCTTTTCTCATTAGTCTATTTTTCTCTGGCCCATCACCAACAATTTTTAAAGGCAACCCAAGCTGATTAAATGCATCAATCGCTAAATCAAACATCTTATATGGTAAAAATCTTCCAACCATTAAAAAATACTTTTTAGGTTTTTTATTAGAAACAAAAAATAAATCAGTCCTAACAGGCGGATAAACAACAACAGAATCTTGATGATAATATTTTTTAATTCTATTAGCTACGAAATTAGAATTTGCAATAAATTTATCTACGCGTAAAGCCGCTTGTTCGTCCCAAACACGAATATAATTCATAAAAAAAGGTATAAATTTTTTTACAAAACTAGAATATCCAAATTCATCAATATATTTTTGAGAATCATCCCAAGCATAACGAATCGGCGTATGGCAATAACATATATGCCTCGTGCCAAGTGGAGTCAAAATCCCCTTTGCATAACTAGCCGAATCAGAAAGAACTAAATCATATTGCGACAAATCAAACTGCTCAATAGCAAATGGCATAAGCATTAAAAAAGACCGATGATGACTTTTTAAAAAAGGAATTTTTTGCAGAAAAGAAGTATATATTTTTCTTGATTCAAAAACAAAACCTGTACTTTTTTTATCATAAAATAAAGTATAAATCGGCGCTTTAGGAAAAATCTGACAAAGCGCTTCTAATACTCTTTCAGCTCCTCCATACTGATTTAAATAATCATGAACTAAAGCAACACGCATATCAACATGCTGATCTATCTTTAAATAAGATAATAAACGTTCTTACAAAAATTTTAAAATCCATCCACAATGACCAATTCTCAACATAATAAGTATCAAGCTTAATTTCCTGTTCAAAAGACAGATCTGAACTTCCACTGGCTTGAGCAAAACCAGTCATTCCAGATTTTATAGCTAAAACTTTCTTATGTCTCTTTTGATATTCATTTATTTCATCTGGCTGATGAGGACGTGGCCCAACTAAGCTTAATTCTCCTTTTATAACATTAATCAATTGCGGAAATTCATCAATTCTATATTTTCGCAAGATCCTTCCTATTTTTGTTACTCGTGGATCATTCTTTATCTTGAATAAAGGACCATCTGCTCTTTCATTATAATCCAATAAAAATTTCTTATAATTCTCTGCATTATCAATCATTGACCTAAATTTATAAAGATTAAATTTTTTACCCTTGCTAATTCTTTTAAGATTAACAAAAACAGGACCTTTTGAATTCCATTTTATCATAAAAGCAACAAAAACGAAAAATGGACTCATGATAATTAACCCGAATAAAGATCCTATAATATCAATAATCCTTTTAATAATTCTTCCCCATCCGTCTAAGGATGTTCTTCTTAACTCAACTATTGGGAAGCTACCAAGAGTTTCAACAATTGTATTGCTCGTAATTGTCTGAAAAAGATTTGGAATAAATTTAAAAATTATATGACTTTCTTCGCAAAAATTAATTAAATCTAAAATCTTTTCTTTCGGCCAATCTAGATCAGCTAAAATTATTTCCTCTATTCCAGAGTTCTCAATCTTTGCTTGAATCTCATATAAATCTGGCTCTATTAAGTTGGCTATTAAACGATATCCTAATTCTGATCTTTTCTGAATATTTTGAATAACTTCCTTACTAACTTTGTCTCCGCCAATTACTAAAACTGATTTTGCGACAATTTTATATTTATTCATTAAATATACTCGTAATTTGTTAAATAATAAACGCCCAATTAAAACAAAAAATATAGCCATAAACCATCCAACTAAAATAAGAAAACGCGAATTAAACCATTCCCGCCTAAGAAAGATATAAAATACTAAAACAATTATTCCGGCCGAAACCCCAATAACAATTTCAAAAAAATCTTCTAAAATTGACCTAACCGTCTTAATCCTATAAAGTCCTACTATCGCAAATATAATTAAAAGTAAGCAAGAAAAAATAAGATTTAATAAAAAATATTTGCTAAAAGGCAAATCTAAGTAAAAGAGAACAGGACGATATTGTTCAATTAATGTACTTATTCTCAAAAAGTAAGCAGATAATCCAGCGACAATAAGCATTAAAAGATCTAATGGCACTAATATAGCTGTGAAAACAAGCTCTGGTTTTTTCATATTGATTATCTTACTTAAGAAAACAGGCTTGGTCAACGCACGCTTGACATAATTCATCATAGACAATATAATAAAATAGTTCTTAGTAAGTAAGATGATTGCTGTCAATTTATATAAATTGACAGAGGAAAGTCCGAACATCCCCAATAATTTTTATTGGGAAAA
The DNA here is from genome assembly GCA_042571625.1 of Patescibacteria group bacterium. Taxonomy (GTDB): domain Bacteria; phylum Patescibacteriota; class Minisyncoccia; order Portnoybacterales; family UBA2143; genus JBHPFQ01. Next base: position 7,817 of record JBHPFQ010000021.1, read on the forward strand.
AGACAGCGGGTAACCCCCGCCGAAAGTAAGCTTTAAGCATTTTTGTTCTCGAGATAAAAATTCTTAAAGTCAAGTTTAGGGAAAGCGCCACAGAAACAAAACCGCTCTATGTATAATTCATACTAAGAGTAAGGATGAAAAGTGAAGGATTAAGACCCTTCTCGTCTTGCGGAAACGCAATGACGTGGCAAGCCCTGTCTGATGCAAGAGCAAACTAACCATTAATGGTTAAGAAAAGTAGCTCGCTATAGACCAACAGCAATGCTGGCCACAGATAAATAATCATCTCTCGCATATAATTTATGCGAGAACAGAATTCGGCTTATCAACTTACTAAGAACTATTTAAAAACCCGGCTAACGCCGGGTTTTTAAATTAGAATAGTTTTGCTTCTTCGCTCTGGTCGTCAAGCGCTTCATTAACCAACTTATCCGCTTGTTTATTTTCCTCGCGCGGAATATGCGTAAAATTAACTGAATTAAAATCTATCATTAAATTCCAAATTTTAATAAATAAATCTTTAATTCTATCTTCCTTTAATCTATATTGATGATTGATTTGTTTAACAACTAATTCGCTATCCAGCTTCATTTCAATATCTATTGTTTTTGATTTTATTTTTCCGAAAAAAAGCTTAGCTTTTTCTAGTGCAAAAATAACTGCATGATACTCAGCTTCGTTGTTTGTCGCCTTGCCAATTGCTTGATTATATTTTTTTAATATTTTTCCTTTGCCATCAGAGATTACAACTCCAATTGCTGACGGACCAGGATTGCCACGAGATCCACCATCTGTATTAATTATTATTTTATCCATATTTTCAAATTACTCTATAAAATCTCCTCCAGTATCATAATAATCTCTTTCTTCCTCGCTAACAACAAATATTTGGTCCCAATTATATCCTTTTGAAATAAATTTTTCAGAAGACATAGCTATATGATGTTTAACAGCCCTTCCAGCAACCTCATCTATCTCTTCTAAATAATATACTCTATAATCATTTGATGCTCTATATAGATCAGAAGTTATGTAAGAATCTATTATATCATTTGAAACATTTTTTATACTATCCCATTTAAAGTGATCATACATACTGAATATAGCCGAATTGAAAATATGTCTTTTATAAGGAGGATTAATAATATATACGCTATAATCATTCTCTCCTCTGATCAATGTCCCTTCTGGTAAAGAAGATTTAACTAATGGCTGCCCTGTTGGATATTTGTCTAATGTTTCTTGAGATACAATAACTTCGGAATTAGGAATTAATCCATAAGATATATATACTTCTGGATTAGCAAGCCATCTCTTTTGCCCATTAACAACAAAATATATTTTATCATTAGTAAGAGAAGCAAGAATTAATCCATCTGAATATGAAGAATTAGGTAGTTTTGCAGGAGCAATTATTTCCTCTGGTAACTCTACTGGAACAACTATCTCTTCTATTTCTATAACATTATTTTCTTCTGGCAAGACTGGCTCAATCTCTTGAACAATCTCACCATCTAAAAGAGTAAATGCTGTAGCGCTATCTAAATTAGAAATATTAGACCAATTATTATTTTCATCGCTCGTTTTAATAGCTAAAAAATACATTTTATGCGGTTCTAGCATAGTAATAGTTGTCTTCTGAAAGGATCCTGCTTTTAACGGATTGGGAGCTGATACCTTTGCTGCTTGTTGCCACCAAGCATTTTTTTCTTCTTGGGAAGATGAATCTAAAATAGAAGTTTCAGATATTCTAAGATCATATTTATATGCTGTACCAATATCTCCATCATCTCCAGGAGATGTCCACGATACATCTATTGATGTTTGTGTTTCGTTAAAAGAATTTAGATCAAATATATCTGATGGAGGGATTATATCATTGCCGCCTGCTTTAGTTGTCGCCTGAATGATATTTGAACGATCTGATTCGTTCCCTTCCTCATCATATGCAGAAACAGCATAAGCATATGTTGTATCTAATTTTAATTCCATATCTGAATATTTCGTTCCTGTTGTTATTACTATTATTTGAATATTATCTCTATATATAACATATCCAACAACTTTCTCGTTATCCACAGGCGCTTCCCACGATAAATTTATTTGCGAAGATGATATTACAGTTGCTGATAGATTTTTAGGAGGCGATAAAACTAGAGCTTGAACATTATTTGTTTTAAAAACAAATAAAATTGAGAATAATATCAAAATTAAGAAATAACTTTTCTTTAACATATTTTTTAAAATCTATTTTATTTTAACTTTTATATATTATACTCC
>JBHPFQ010000022.1:0-9869 GCA_042571625.1 Patescibacteria group bacterium
CGAACCCCGATTAATAGAGCCAGAATCTATCGTCCTACCATTAGACGACCCGGCAGTAATCTTTCATATAATAACTCTCAACGAAAAAAGCGTCAACTTAATTGTTGACGCTTTTTATTTATTTTAAATTTGATGAATATGCCTGGATACTTGATCGCATATATTTATCGGTCTATTCCTTGTTTTCTTTTGTTTCAAAAAATTTCCTGTTAAACGGCATCCTCTTCTCTTTGCCTCTCTATCTTTTTTCTTATCTCTATTTCTCTTTAACGCTTTAATATTATCCCTACTGAATTCATACGCTATATCCATTTTTATCTTCTCCTTTATTTATGATTTTGATAATGAACTAATTTTATATTTCCAAATATCTTCCCATTGAAACAAAACTGCTAGCCATACCAAGAATAACTCCAACGCCTATTTGCAAAATAAATAAACTTAGAAAGTTTTGCTGTAAAAACTGATAAAGATTAGCTCCAGGTATATAGGAAATAATCTTAGGAGATAAATACCATAAAACAGGGAATAAAACAATAGTTGCAAGAATAGCAGCAATAATTCCATACAAAGCTCCTTCAATAATAAAAGGCCCACGCACAAACCAATTACTAGCACCTACTAATTTCATTACTTTTATTTCTTTACGCGAACTATAAATAGTTAAACGAATTGTATTAAAAGTTACAAAAATAGCTATTAAAGCCAAAACAACCAAAATAATAAATCCAACCTTGCGTATAATATTAGCAATGGAAGCTAAACGAGCAATAATCATTTCATTTTCCTTGTAATTAATCTTATTCACAATTTCCTGATATTGACTCTTGCTAAAGAAATTTACAATTGTATTATATTGTGAAGCACTTTGCGCTTTTATATTTAAACTCGGATTTAATGGATTAGAACCAACCTCCTGCAAGCTCTGCATTAAAACCTGATTCTCGTGATGTTTGTCTTTAAACTTATTCAATGCTTCTTCAGAAGAAATATATTCCACGCTACGTACTTCACTAAGTTTTGCTAAATCATCCTTTGTATCCAAAATTTTCTGTTCTGAAGCATCTAAAGTAAAGTAAACGCTTATATCTATCTTGTCTTCTAACGTAGAAACAAAAGAGTCAACAACAACATTTGTCATTAGCAAAGTTACAATAGTTAAAATAGTTAAAAACATCATCAATATAGCCGCAACCGAAAGCCATTTGTCTCGCCAAAAATTTGAGCACCCTGATTTAATTATACGACCGAAAGAATTAAACATATTTTTTATAATACGTATTTACCTTTAATTTCGTCTTTAGTTATTTTTCCACCATCCATTGTTATAACACGTCTTTCTAACCCATTTATAACATCAACATTATGAGTAGATAAAATAACCGTAGTCCCTAGTTCATTGATCTTCATCAAAAGCCGTATAATATCCCACGTATGATGAATATCTAAATTTCCTGTCGGCTCGTCAGCTATTAAAATCTCTGGACGATGAGCTAACGCTCTTGCAATAGCCACACGCTGACTTTCTCCTCCTGAAAGCTGTCCTGGGAAATTATTTCCCTTATCTGACAACCCAACTAATTTTAGTAATTGCGGTACATCCCGCCTTACATCTTCATTAGTCCATCCTCCAACTTCCATGGCAAAAGCGACATTCTCATAAGCTGTCTTATTCGGTAATAATTTAAAATCCTGAAAAATAATTCCTATTTGACGTCGCCAATGCGGTAAATATTTATTAGGAATTTGATTAATATTTTGTTTATCCCAAAAAACCTGACCAACAGTAGGCACTTCTTCACGAATTAAGAGTTTAATAAATGTTGATTTCCCAGCTCCTGAACGACCGACAATAGAAATGAATTCCCTCCTTCTAATAATTAAATTAACATCATCCAATGCATGACAATTAGGAGGATAAATTTTTGAAACTTGCTTAAATTTTATCATAACAAACTTATTTTTGAAAAAAACCCTCAATAAATTTATCTAAATCTCCATCTAAAACTTTATCAGGGCTTGAACTTTTTACTCCAGAACGATGATCTTTAACCATTTGATAAGGATGAATAACATAAGAACGGATCTGACTTCCCCACTCAATAGACATTGCCGCTCCTTTTAATCTGCTTATCTCTTTTTCTTTTGTTTTTAGTAAAAGCTGATAAATCCTACCATAAAGCAATTTCATAGCTCTTTTTTTATTTTCTCCCTGCAATCTCTCACTTTGACAAGCAGTAACAATTCCTGTTGGAATATGAGTAACACGAACAGCTGACTCTGTTTTATTTACATACTGACCACCTGGCCCACTCGCTTTATAAGTATCTATTTTTAAATCTTGCGTGTCTATCTTAATTTCTTTCATATCCTCAAATTCAGGTAAAACTTCAACCATGGCAAATGAAGTATGTCTTAATTTATTAGCATTAAACGGAGAAATTCTTACTAAGCGATGAACTCCAGTTTCATTTTTTAAATATCCATAAGCATAAGGAGATTCAATCGCAATTGTAACATTTTTTACGCCAGCTTCTTTACCTTGCTTAATACTTAGCGTTTTGGATTTCCAATTCATTTTTGATGCAAATCTCAAATACATACGCAAAAGCATTTCCGTCCAATCTTGTGCGTCAGCTCCTCCAGCACCAGCATAAATAGACAAAACAGCACTATTCTTATCGTATTTTTCTTTTAATTTACTTGTTAAATCTTTCATAATTATTTTAGCACATTTTTTAATAAGCGCAAAATCTTAGAGCCGAGGAGAGGAATCCCACCCTCACGGGTGGTCGCCCGTTAGGGCGAGAACCTCAACCAAAATTGCTTATATATTAATCTAAGAGCCGAGGAGAGGAATCGAACCTCCAACCTACGCGTTACGAATGCGTTGCTCTGCCATTGAGCCACCTCGGCATAAAAGAGCGGGATACGGGAATCGGACCCGTGCCTCGACCTTGGGAAGGTCACGTTATACCACTTAACTAATCCCGCAGTTATCATCTTTCATTCACAGAAAAAGATTGAAAAAAATATTCCCACCATTTCCAACAATTCGCAACTGCTCCGTCGTTAACATTATTATCAATTTCTAAATCTTCTTGTTGCTTAGCATTATCTAAATTTTTTTCCTCCTGTTCATCAGAAAAAATAACTATTTTTTCTCCAGGCTTCTGCAGATTAAGTTTGACTCTCGCTTCCTTTTCCAAGAACGACTCTTCTGAAAAATATTCCATTAATTCAGAAAGTTGTTGATTTCTGCCTTCAAGTCGCTCTATGCTTGATTCTAATTTATTAATTTCTTTTGTGAGTTGGTATTTACGATAACTTTCTTTCCCAACACTTAATGCTAAACTAATTAAAACAAATAAAGCTACGAACAAAAAAAATTTTGAACCAAGCGCTTTTTTAATAAAGTTTTTGCCTGATTGAGACATTATATGTTATTATTAAAAATATGAAAAAAACAAAACACTCAAAAGCATTCCGAATTCTTTTAATTATTGTAGTTATTCTTGTCGCAGTAGGCATGGTAGCTTTCCTGCTTACTCCATTCTTTTTATTCTAACCTCTTTTTACTATTTTTTCAACGCCTTTAAAAATACATCCTGTGGTATACTTACTTTTCCAAATTGTTTAAGACGTTTTTTACCTTTTTTTTGCTTTTCTAATTGCTTCCTTTTTCTGGTATAATCTCCGCCATAAAGACCAGCAATAACATCTTTTCTAAATGCTTTAATTGTTTCGCGAGCTACAATTCTTCCATCAACGATTCCCTGAATAGGAATGCTAAATTGATGATGCGGAATCAATCCCTTTAATTTTTCAACTAATGTTTTTGCTTCTTGATAAGATTTCTTACGAGAAACAAAACGAGAAAAAGCTTCAACTTTTTCACCTGCAACAAAAATATCTAGCTTAACTAAATCAGCTTCACGATAATCAGCTAATTGATAAGCTAACGAAGCATAACCAGAAGTTATACTTTTCAGCCGATCATAAAAATCAGTCATAATCTCTCTTAATGGCGCTTTATAAATTAATAAAACTTTTTCAGGATTTAAATATTTTGTATCTTCGTACTCTCCTTCTGCTTCTGACAATAATTTCATTACAGCTCCGAGATAATTATTAGATGAAACGATTTCTAAATTAACCCACGGCTCTTCCATTTTAGAATCTCCATCTTTTACATAACGAAAACAAACAGATGGCGATGTAACGATTAAATTCAACCCATGCTCACGCTTCAAGCGCTCACTAACAATTTCAAGATGTAATAATCCTAAAAATCCGCAACGAAATCCACGCCCAAGAGCTTCTGACGATTCAAGCTCAAAAAATAAAGAAGAATCATTAAGCTTTAATTTCCCTAAGGCAATCTTTAATAAATCAAAATCATCACCTTCTATTGGAAAAAAACTCGCATAAACCATTGGCTTCGGCTCTTTATATCCAGCCAGAACTTCTGTTTCAATATCTTTAACAATAGTATCTCCAACTCTGCATGATCCAATATCCTTTAACCCAGTAGCTATATATCCAATATCTCCTTCTTTTAATATATCAACTGCCTTTGGTTCTGGATGAAAAATTCCCAACTCAACAATTCCTGAAAATGTTGATGATGCTTTCATCAAAATCTTTTCCCTCTTATTAATCTCTCCGTCTATTATTCTTACATAAGCCACCACACCTTGATAAGAATCATAACTAGAATCAAAAATCAAAGCCCGAAAAGGTTTTTTAATTTCGCCTTTTGGTTCTGGAATATTTTTAATAATCGCTTCTAAAACTTGCTCTACATTAATTCCGTCTTTAGCTGATATTCTAATAACATTATCCGGATCAATATCCAAAAGTTGGCTAATTTCAAGCGCTACATCATCAGGACGAGCGGCCGGTATATCAATTTTATTAATAACAGGAATAATAGTTAAATTCTGTTTTTGAGCCAAATGCAAATTAGCTAAAGTTTGTGCTTGAATGCCTTGGCTTGCATCAACCAATAAAACTGCTCCTTCTACAGCTGCCAAGCTTCTAGAAACTTCATAAGTAAAATCAACATGGCCAGGCGTATCTATCAAATTTAGAATATATTTTTCTCCTTTATAATTATATTCCATACGCGCCGGCTGGAGTTTGATTGTAATTCCCTTTTCCCTTTCTAAATCCATCATATCCAAAACCTGATTTTTCATTTTTCTTTTTTCTATCGTTCCTGTTAACTCTAAAATACGGTCAGCTAAAGTTGACTTACCATGATCTATATGCGAAATGATACAAAAATTGCGATTATTCTTCATATTAAGTTTTTAACTTTCTGCAAAAAATCCTATCCTTAAATCCTTCAAACTCTTCCAATTTAAAAATCCACGATAAAAGAAAATATAAAGACAAACCGAAAATACCTGTTATGCCACCCTTTAAAAACATTTTTAAAGGATCAATCTCTGGCATTAAATTAGTCAAATAATTTAAAATAAAATATGATAATCCAACAGAAACTAAAGATAATGATAAAATTTTAAAACCAGAAATTAGAATATTTTTTCCATCAAGAAAACCTACCTTTCTATGCAAAAAAATAAAAAGCATAAAAATTAAAAAGACACTACCGATAGCAAATCCTAAAGCCAATCCAGCCACGCCTAAAAATTTAGAAAAATACCAACCAAAAGAGATACGAATAACAGCTGTAAAGAAAGCCAAAATAAAAGGCGTCCAAGCATCTTCCCACGCTAAGAAACCACGAATTAAAAGAAGAATCAATCCTTCGGCAAAAAGTCCAAGACAAAAAAACATCAAAGTTTGCCCAATACGCAAAGTGTCTAACCATGCAAATTGTCCGCTTTTAAAAGCAACTTGGATAATCTGCAACCTCAAAACAATGATCATAGATGATGCCGGAAGAATAAAAAATAAAATCTGGCGAAACGTTATAGAAAAAGTCCTAACATATTCTTTTTTATCATTATTTTGAGCGCTCTCAGATAATTTAGGAAAAGCAGCAACAGCAAAAGATAATGCCAGAACACCTAATGGAAAACTAAAAATATTATAAGCAGTATTATATACTGCAATGCTTCCAATAGCTAATAAAGAAGCAAAAGCCGTAAAAACCCAAAAAGTTATTTGATAACAAAATACGCTTAAAAATCTCGGACCAACTAATTTTAAAACTCTTTTAAAGCCCCCAAATCTTAAATCAAAAATAGGCTTCCAACGAAAACCAAGTAAGTATGCTGTTGGCAACTGAATAGACATATGCAAAAAAGCACCTAAAACAACTCCATAAGCCAAACCAACCAGACCAAAATATTTAACTAAAAATAAAGCTCCAAAAATTATTCCCAAATTATACATAATAGGAGCTAAAGAATATACCAAAAAACGACGAGAGCTCTGCAAAATACCGCTGAATAATGCGCTAATTCCTAAAAATATTGGGCTCAACATCATAACTCTAGTCATCTTAATCGTAATAACTAAACTTTTCAGTTCAAAACCAGGCGCAATTAATCTTGCCAAATACGGCATAAATACAACCATCAAAGAACATACAATAATTAAAACAAATATAATAAAATTTAAAACATCATTTGCAAGATACCACGATTCATCGCTATCTTTTTGAAGATAACTAATAAAAACAGGAATAAAACCAGCGGAAATAACACCGGAAATCAAAAAATAATAAACAAAATCAGGAATACGAAAAGAAGCGTAATAAATATCCAAGGCTCGGCTAGCCCCAAACAAACCTAGCAAAACCCTATCACGATAAAGCCCAATAAATCTACTTACTAAAGAAGCCGCTCCTAAAATCACAGCGGCCATAGCAATAGTGTTAGTTTTTTTACCTAATAATTTCTTTATCATTAGAAACTAAAAGCTGTTCCTGAAAATCTGTCCTGAATTAAATCCTCAATTAATTTATCTGGATACTGCCAAGAAATTTTCCATCCATCCGGATAATTTAACCCATGAATAAATTTACTGCCAATACTACCCGATTGCTTTTGTGCTAATAAACTATAACTATCTGTTGATTTAGTCAAATCAATCTTAAAAGGTAATTTATATTTATATGTTAAAACAGAAGTTTCTCCAGGGCTTACATAAACCCAATTCCCAAAAACCGTCTTATTATTCTCAGTAAAAATTTGTGTACCACTCTCTTTATCAACAATCATATTTTCTTCAATAGAACTAACTAGTAAATCTTTTTTAAAATTATTTTTTTGATAATCAATAGGAGGATTATATATTTCTAAACTTTGTCCTTCAGCAGAAATTAATTCACTCCCAAGTGGTAAATAAACCCTCAAATAATTTGCATTTACACGATTCCACCAATCATAATCCATATCTCCTCCATCGTGCTTACGAATAATAGATAGCGTATCAATAATTGAACCATCTTCCTGAATTTCGGCCTGATGATTTATTGTTTCTTTAATCACTCTATCCGTTTTAAACCCATTTATATTAGATGATACCACGCTAAGATAATCTTTATCCGTTTCTAAAATTTGACCAGCCCAACCCTCATTAATAATGAAATCTTCTAAATTTTCATCTTTAAAATAAAATAAAATATGCTTTTCAGCTAAACAATTAATTATAATTTCCGCAGCTTGTTTCTGTTCTTGAGAAGAAAGCTGATTTAATTTCTCAACAAACTTTGGAGTAAAATCAGCCAAAATCTTTTTCGGTCTATTAAGTTCTTTGTCAAAATCAACTTCAACTTTTTGCTGGACCAATTCAACAAAATTATCCGCCGTAAGAGTAATTTCATATTCTGGCATATCGATAGAACCGGTTAATCTTAACAACCGCTCAATAACAACAGGCGTAAAACTTATTACACCATCAACAGTAGGGCCTCCTGTTTTTTCATAAAACCAAGATATTTTATCAGCGGAATTTGGAAAATCAGCAAACCAATTTGCATCATGCATTGACCATGCTGTGCTTATTTTTTGAATAGGCTTAGGCGGAATAATCTTTTCATGAAGCTGTCCATCGGCATTAAAAACTCCGTCAATAAAAAGCTCTCTAATCTGTCCCTTGTACAACTTCAAAAGTCCATATGTGCCAATGAATCCACCTGTTGCTCTAATCTCGCTATTATTTTGAAAAATCAATAAATACTGACGTGGATTATCACTCCCTAAAATCCCCATCAATGCTTCTGAATAGACTGAAGCGCCATCCAATAATTTCTCTACAATTGGCAATTTCTTCTTAAGTTCTAAAACTTTCTCTTGAATATCAAATGGCAAAGATTCAACTTCTACATAACCTAGCTCATTATTCGCTAATCTTATTTTATGAAGAGCGCCAGCTAAATCATTCTGGCTTAAATTTAATAAATCGGTCAAAGAATCTTTCTCAATAATATTTTCTTTTTCCGTGTCTGGCAATTCAATCATGTCAAACCAATTTGTAAAAGAAAACGAACTCATGGCCGAAGATAATCCTTGTCCTGCTTCCGCTAAATTTTCTCCAACTTTTATTAAATGATTTCCGGAAGAAATCAATGAACCGCCAGGCAAACGCTCCAATATTCCTATTGTCATTTGTCCTAATTTACTAATTTCCTGATGAGCCTGAAAAAAACTTTGATTAGCCAAGCTAAAATTCTGTTCCGCATCCTGCCAATTTGTCTGTTCTATTGAATCTTTTGCATCTAAAAGATTCTGCACCGCGACCATACTATTACTCATAGCTTCATCTTTAATAGAAAATCCTTTACTTAATAAGGTAGCTCCTGGAATAATCAATGCAATTAAAATACCCGTGGCAATAAATCCAATAAACGATCGAACTGGATGCTGTTTTGATTCATTGTCTCTTTTAATTGCGAGATTAGAATGCCACTCTTGTTCCGAATGAACGAAAGGCATATCTTTAAAAAGATCAATATTATTATCAATGTCTTTATCATTATTATCAGTTTTCGTAATCTTATCTTTTACGATCTCGTCATCTCCAAGATAAATACGCTCTAATTCCGATAATTTACCATGCTCTTTCTTGAGTAATTTATCTTCCTTGCCAAAAACAAGATTCCCATCGCTTATTATATTGTTATTGTTTTCTATATTTTCCAATTCAGCTAGAATCTCTTCTTTAGTAGGAAATTCATATTCGTTATCATTTTTAACTAATGCTGGCTTTTTTTGTTCAACTGTTTCTTCAGTCTCAGTTTCAACTAATTTTTCATCTTCAAATTCTTGCTCTAATTTTAACAAATCCGCTTCTGTTATAAGCATGCTAGACTGTTCTAATTTCTTTTCTTTTTCTATTAGATTAATATCTACTTTAAATCTATTTATTTTTTTAGATGGAACAATCTGTTTTTCAAAACCTTGCTCTTCTTTTATCTTTTCAGCTACAGACTTAACAAGCCCCAAATCAGCTTCCAGTCGATCTGAAACTAATTGTTCAGCCGCTGTCAATCCAGAACCTGTTCTAATAAAACTATCTTCTGACTGCTCTACCTTAACTGCCTTCCTTCTCGTTATATTTTCCTGTTTAGTTCTTAATCCACGTAAATCTAAAATTCTTCCAGCTACTTTAATTTTAGACATATCCAAATCACCCGACGCTGTTATCGGCCTAATATCAAACAAAGAGGAAATTACATATTTTCTCTTATTATTCTTAACCATTATTATTCTTATTATATCACAAAATAATAGTTGTGGACAAAAAAAGCTCAGTTTTAAACTAAGCTCTTTCTAAAATTTAATTTTATAATAAAATAATAGATCAATTAGCAAGATCGCCACCTGTTTCATAGTAATCTCGTTCTTCCTCATTAACAATAAATATTTGATTCCAGTCGTATCCTTTAGATA
>JBHPFQ010000023.1:0-9284 GCA_042571625.1 Patescibacteria group bacterium
ACTTTCTGGTCTACGTGGTCTCCTTTATCGCAAATACAGATTCCTGAGTTGGATGGGTTTGCGAGGCGGGAAGAAATAATATTATCTGAAACGACAGTTGAAGAGTTAGAAAAGGCAACACAACAAAAAAAAGAGAGCGCAGAACAAACCGCCACCCAAGTCCTTCTCCTATCCATGCATCAAAGCGAAGGAATCATAGAAACATATCTTAAACGTGGTAAATACAATATACCAAGCATTATAGACCGACAAGGAAATCTTGCTGAACTTTATCCTGTTCTTACATTTCCCCAACATTTCTTTTTAGATAAAAAAGGGATCGTCAGAGATATCTATGTTGGGTTTTTGAATGAAGAAGAATTGAGGACGAGGGTTGGGAGGATGGAGTGATTTTATGAACTCACAAAATAAAAACTCTGAACTTTTTAAAATTATCTTACTAAGCTTATTTTTAATCTCTGCCTTTGCTATTATTTATAAAATTATTCCAATCACAAAAAAAAATCCAATTTCAAGCTCATCTATAATAAATCAAAACCCAACTCCAACTACGCAAAACATAATTAATGAACCAAACGATGTAAATGTTTTCACAAAACCGCCACAGAAAAAAAATATATCAATAAATATAAAAAATATTTTAATATTAGGACGTCCAGGGCAAGGACATTCTGGTTCAAACTTAACTGATACTATAATATTAGCCCATTTAAATCCAAACAAAAATAAATCCATTCTTATATCTCTACCACGAGATCTTATTATCCAAGCACCAAAAACTAAAGAATTGCTTAAAATAAATTCACTTTATACACTAACAAATATTGAAACATTAAAAAGCAAGATACAAGAAATTACAGGATTAACAATTGATCGCTATATTGTATTTGATCTGAACGTAGCTGAAACAATAATTAATTTAGTAGATGGACTTAATGTTTTTGTTCCGCAAGATATTTACGATCCATACTTTCCTGGACCGAATTATACTTATGATCCTTTTTCTCTAAAAGCAGGGTGGAGATATTTAGACGGAAGAAATGTTTTAAGATACGCTAGAACACGATACACTTCCCCGAATGGAGATTTTGACAGAATGTATAGGCAACAACAAGTCATCCGATTATTAGAACAAAAAATTTTAGATCTTAATCCATTGTGGGATTTTCCAACTTATATTAAAATATTTAATACTCTAAAAAATAATATTTTAACTGATCTAAATATTTCAGAAATGAATTCTATTTGGCAAATAGCTAAAAACTCAAGATCTGAAAATATAGAAACAATTGTTATTGATGAAAATCAAACCAACCTTCTCGCCGGCGGAATGATTCCTTTAGGCGAAGTAAATGCGTATGTAATCTGGCCAAAAGCTGGAAAATGGAATTATAATGATATAATAAAATATATTCAAGAAACTATTAATAAATTATGAAATTAATAATCGGCTTAGGTAATCCAGGAAAAGAATATAAAAATACTCGGCATAATTTAGGATTTGCCACAATTGATGCTTTGGCGCTCCAATTCAAAACAAATAATTTTCAGTTCAAAAAACAATTCAACGCTCTTGTAGCACAAACAAATATCAACGGAGAAAAAGTAATTTTAGCCAAACCTCAAACTTTTATGAATAATTCCGGAGATGCGGTTAAAAAAATAGTTAGTTATTTCAAAATTTCACCAGAAGAAATTATGGTAATTCATGATGAATTGGATTTACCATTAGGAAAATTCAAACTTCAAATATCACGAAACTCTGCTGGACATAAAGGAGTCCAATCAATTATTAATAATTTAGGAACTAAAAATTTTACCAGATTAAGAATAGGTATAAATCATGATCCATCTCTTGCCACTAACGAATCTACGAAAGACAAAGAAGAATTCGTTTTGCAAAAATTTACAAAACAAGAACAGGAAATTATTTCTAAAAAAATAAAAAAAATAATAAAGGCCATCATTAGACCGCCTATGAATGCCTCATCGGATTTAGGAGGGATGAACCCGAATATTAGCAATACACAAGCGGACTAATAACGACCTTAATATAAAAAACATTATATCAAATTAGACTAAAAAGTCAACAAAAATGCCTAACGAGAAATATTTTAACGCTTTTAATTTAATTGATGGAATTGGCCCTATCTCCTTCAAAAAACTATTATCTAATTTTGAATCTATTAAACAGGCATGGGAAGCTGGCATAAATGAACTTCGCAAGGCTGGATTAGAAAGATCAGCTATTGAACAAATAAAAAGACGCCGCCATCAAATCAATCCAGACTTGGAATTCGAAAAACTTGAAAAAGAAAATATCAAATTAATAACAATTCAAGATAAAAATTATCCAAAGTTATTAAAAGAAATTTATTCTCCTCCCGCAGCTTTATATATCCGAGGACAGTTTGAACCAAACGACGAATTCAGTATAGGAATTGTTGGCAGCAGATTGCTTTCTTCTTATGGATGTCAAACAGCTCCATTTATTTCTTATGAATTAGCCAAAGCAGGATTAACAATTGTAAGTGGATTAGCTAAGGGTATTGATACTTTAGCTCATCACTCTGCTATAAAAGCAGAAGGCAGAACAATCGCTGTGCTCGGATCCGGAATAGACCGACAAAGTATTTATCCACGCTCCAATAAAAAATTAGCTGATGAAATTTCTGAATACGGAGCAATAATAAGTGAATTCCCAATTGGAGCTAAACCAATTGCCCAGCACTTTCCACAGAGAAATCGCATTATTTCAGGATTAAGTTTAGGCATTTTAGTCATAGAAGCCAATCAAAAAAGCGGTTCTTTAATCACAGCTAAATACGCTCTTGATCAAAATAGAGATGTTTTTGCAATCCCCGGCTCTATTTTCTCACAAACATCAACTGGATCAAATAGTTTAATTAAAATGGGAGCTAAATTAGTCACAGAAGCAAATGACATTCTTCAAGAATTAAATTTAGCTCTTATTACCGATTTTAAAGAAAATAGAAAAATTATTCCGGATAGCAAAGAGGAAGCATTAATTTTAAAATATCTTTCCAGTGAACCTATCCACATTGACAAAATTGTAAATAACACTAAACTATCAACATCAGACATCAATTCTACACTCACGCTTATGGAACTAAAAGGAAAGGTCAGGCACTTAGGCGGAGGAAATTATGTAACTGCAAGATAATTATGCAATTAATAATCGTTGAGTCACCAACAAAATCAAAAACAATTTCTAAATTTCTAGGAAAGGGCTATATAGTTAAATCATCTTATGGTCATATTCGCGATTTGCCAAAAAGTGAACTTGGCGTTAATGTTGAAAAAAATTTCACGCCTAAATATATTATTCCAATAAAAGCACGAAAGGCAGTAAAAGAATTAAAAAATGCAATCAAAAAAGCTGATTTGCTAGTTCTGGCTACTGATGAAGACCGAGAAGGAGAAGCTATCGCATGGCATATTACTAAAGCCCTTGATACTGATAAATTAAAAATCAAAACAGAACGTATTGTTTTTCACGAAATCACAAAAAAAGCAATTGAAAAAGCGCTTGATAATCCACGAAAGCTAGATATGAACCTAGTTGACGCGCAACAAGCGCGAAGAATTTTAGACAGATTAGTAGGATATAAATTATCTCCATTTTTATGGAAAAAAATTGCAAAAGGATTATCTGCCGGAAGAGTTCAATCAGTTGCAGTTAGATTAATTGTTGATAGAGAAAAAGAAATTGAAGTGTTTAAACCAGATGAATACTGGAGTATTGAAGTTGCATTACAAAAAAATACAAATAAATTTACTGCCAAACTAATTAAAACAAATAATAAAGCAATTCCAAAGTTAGGAATAAAAACAAAAAATGACGCTGACAAAATATTAGAAGATTTAAATGGAGCGGAATATAAAGTAATTAGCGTTGAAGCAAAAGAATCTAAAAGAAACCCATTACCTCCTTTTACAACAAGCACTCTTCAGCAGGAAGCATCTCGCAAATTCGGATTTTCAACAAAACAAACAATGCGTCTAGCTCAACAACTTTATGAAGGAATAAAAGTTGGAGACAAAAAGCAAAGCGGATTAATAACTTATCATAGAACCGATTCTATGAATTTATCAAGCGAGGCAGTAAGTCGCGCGCGCGAATTTATCAAAAATAATTTCGGACAAGAATATATTCCAGAATCTCCAAAATTTTATAAAACAAAATCAAAAGGCGCGCAAGAAGCTCACGAAGCAATACGACCAACATTCTCAAGTCGCCAACCAGAAAAAATAAAAAGCTTTTTAGATGCTCAGCAATATAAATTGTATAGTTTAATTTGGCAAAGGTTTATCGCCTGTCAAATGTCACCTGCCATTTTAGACACTCTTAAAGTTGATATTGAGGCAAAAAATTATATTTTCCGCGCTAATGGATCAACAATTAAATTTAATGGATTTTTAAAAGTTTATCCAACTAAGACAAAAGAAACTATTTTACCTTCTCTTTCTAAAAATGATATTTTAAAACTGATCAAACTTATCTCCGAACAACATTTTACACAACCGCCAGCGCGATACACTGAAGCATCATTGGTAAAAATATTAGAAGAATATGGTATAGGTAGACCGTCAACTTATGCTCCAATTATCAGTACAATTCAAGACCGTGGATATGTTATTAAGAATGAACAAAAAAGATTTGTTCCTGAAGAAATAGGATTGATAGTAATAGATATGTTAAAACAAAATTTTCCAGAGATTGTTGATGTCCAATTTACAGCTAATATGGAAAAAGATCTAGATAAAATCGCAGACGGAAAAAAAGAATGGGAAGAAATTATAAAAAGTTTTTATAAACCTTTTAATGAAAATTTAGAAAAAAAATATGAATCAGTAGAAAAGAAAAAAATGGAAGAACCAACAGATAAAATCTGCCCTAAATGCGGAAAACCAATTATTATCAAAATGGGACGCTTTGGTAAATTTTACTCCTGTTCCGGATTTCCAGAGTGCAAACATACTGAAGCAATAGTAAATTCTACCGGAGTTAAATGTCCAGAGTGCGAAAAAGGCGAAATTGTTGAAAGACGAACTAGAAAAGGAAAGATATTTTATTCTTGCAGTCGATATCCAAAATGTAAATTTGCTTTATGGAACAAACCAACAGGAGAAAAATGCCCAGAGTGTGGCTCCTTGTTAGCTCAAGCTGGAAAAAATAAAATTAAATGCAGTAAGAAAGAATGTGGATATGAAAAAGAATCAGAACCTAAAGAAGAATAATCTAATTAATAAAAATTGCTATGACTATTGAACAAGTTATTAGCAAATTTAAACAAACTTATCCATTAGCTGATACATCAATAATCGAAAAAGCATATACTTTCGCAAAAAAAGTCCATAACGGGCAAATGCGATGCAACGGAGAGCCAACACTTGAACATCTTATTCAAACTGCTTATGTATTAGCTGATTTAAAATTAGATTCCGCCGCTTTAGCAGGCGGTATTTTGCATGATACATTAGAAGACACACCAACTAGCTTAAAACAAATTAAGCAAGAATTCGGTGATGAAATTGCTTTTTTAGTAGAAAGCGTAACTTTTATTAAAAAAGTAAAATACAGAAACCAAGAAAAAGCTAATGAAAGAAACGCGGAAAAAACACGAAAAATTCTTATATCAATGGCCAAAGATATCCGAGTAATTCTAATCAAGTTGGCAGATAGAATTCATAATATGAAAACTCTGTATGCCTTATCCAAAGAGAGACAAAAAAGATTAGCATTTGAAACTTTAGAAATTTATGCTCCTATTGCTTATCGCTTAGGAATCGGAGAAATAAAAGGACAGCTTGAAGATTTAGCTTTTTATTATGCATATCCAAAGGAATACCAAACTTTACTTAGTCAAGTAAAAAATAGGTATAGCAAAGGCAAAAATTATATTGAAAATGTCATTCCAATAATTAGAAAATTTTTAGCTAAAGAAAATATACCAGTTATTAATATTCATGGTCGAGCTAAACACTATTACAGCTTGTATAAAAAATTACTTAAATACGATATGGACTGGCATAGAATTTATGATTTAATAGCTATAAGAATCATTGTCCCTGATGTAGAAAGTTGCTATGCAACTTTAGGTGCTATCCATAAACAATGGAAACCGCTTATTGGTCGCATAAAAGATTATATTGCCACACCAAAACCAAATAGCTATAGATCTTTACATACAACTGTTTTTTGCCAAAATGGACAAATCACCGAATTTCAAATCCGCACAAAACAAATGCATGAAGAAACAGAAAATGGAATTGCTGCTAATTGGTATTACAGTGAAAAAAAGAACAGAACAAAAGAAAAATGCGCTATATGCTATCCTTCTCAAAAATTGACTAAAGAGATCGCTTTAGTCAAACAACTTCAGGAATGGCAAAAAGAAGATTTTTTAACTCCAGAAGAATTTTTCAATTCGCTAAAAATAGATTACTTAAAAAATCGCATCTTTGTTTTTACTCCTAAAGGCAGCGTAATTGATTTACCAGAAGGAGCAACACCAATTGATTTTGCTTATGCTGTTCATAGTAATATCGGAGACGATTGCGCAGGGGCTAAAATCAATGGCAAATTAACAAGATTAAACTCAACACTAAAAAATGGACAAGTAGTCGAAATAATTATACAAAAAAATAAAAAGCCAAATAAAGATTGGCTCAATTTTGTAAAAACTAATCGCGCTAAAGCAAGAATACGCGCTTGGTATAACAAAAACTAAAACTTTAATAAATATTTTACTATTTTATCTAATTCTTTTTGATTATTGAATTGAATAGCTAAGCGACCAAAATCTCCACGTTGAGTAATGCTAACACTATATCCAGTTGCTGATTTAACTTTCCCTTCTAGCTCCCTAAAGAATAATCTTTTAGGGCCAGCCTGCTTGTTATCATGACGCACTTCTGCTATTGCTCTAGCTTGCGCTTCCACCTCAATATCAGACCAATTATGTTTGAGGACCCGCTTAAAAAAATTCATACGTTTTTCAGGAGATACTGCTAATATAGCTCTAGCATGCCTGTCCCCAATTCTTCCATCAGCTAATGCTTTCTGAGCAACAGGTGGCAAACTTAAAACTCGTATAGCATTTGATACTGTTGGTCTTTTTTTTCCTATTTTTTGTGCAATCTCTTCATGCGACAATCCAAAATCCTCATGAAGCCGTTTATACGCTAAAGCCTTTTCAATAGGATTAAGATTTTCTCTTTGAACATTTTCCACTAAAGCCATTTCAAACTTTACTTGTTTAGTATTGTCTTTAATAATCACTGGTATTCTTGGGATTCTAGCTATTTGAGCCGCGCGCCATCTTCTTTCGCCAGCAACTAATTCATATTCTACGTCCCTGCCACGATCTGTTTTCTTCTCAATCTTGGTGACTATCACCGGCTGAAGGATACCATATTCTTTAATAGAATTTGCTAATTCATCTAATTGGATTTTAGACATTTCCTTTCTCGGCTGATTAGGATTAGGTCTTATCTTATCAATTTCAATATTAAAAACACTTTCCTTTTTGAGTTTTGCTAAATCCCGCAAACCCGATTGCGTTTTTATAGTATCGTTTTTAGAACTTTTATTTGGTATAAGTGATTGGAGGCCTTTACCTAATGCTGATCTCATATTTTTTTATCTAATTTAATAATTTCTATTGCTAATTGTTTATATGCTTTAGCTCCTTTTGAACGAGCATCATATTGTGCTATTGTTTGACCGAAACTTGGAGCTTCAGCTAATCTAACACAACGCGGTATAATTGTTTCAAAAACATTTCCTGAAAAATTTCGGCTTATCTCTTTTCGTACCTGGCGCGATAGCCGATTACGTTTGTCGTACATTGTCAGCAAAGCTCCCTTAACTTTTAAATCCCTATCTAAATTATCACGAATTAAATCAATAGTTCTTAAGAGATGCCCCAACCCCTCTAACGCATAATACTCGCATTGAACAGGAATAATTATTTCATCAGCAGCAACTAATCCATTAATTGTTAACAATCCCAAACTTGGAGGACAATCAATTAAAATATAATCATAATTAGTTCTAACTCTGCGAAGCAATTCATAAAGCTTGAATTCTCTATTAGATAATGAAATAAGCTCAATAGTTGCTCCTGCTAAATCAGGAGCTGAAGGAATCAAATCATATCCAAAATACTTTGTATGTCTAATAACTTCCTCCGGTAAGATACCGCCCACTAATGAATGATACAAATTAAAAGATGCTTTCTGATAATCAACACCAACCCCAGAAGTAGCATTAGCTTGTGGATCCATATCCACTAATAAAATATATTTCCCCATCATTGCTAAATAATTAGCAAGATTAACAGCAGACGTTGATTTGCCAACGCCTCCTTTTTGATTGACTAAACTAATTATCTGCGCCATATACTTCTATTATACTTTACTTATATTTAATTGACAACAAACTCTTTTTGGGGAAAAATGTTAATAAGCCGCGGTGCTGGAATTGGCAGACAGGATGGTCTCAAACACCATTGAACGCAAGTTCGTGAGGGTTCAAGTCCCTCCCGCGGCACTACTATCTTAACATCCCAAGTAAATCTTTTTTATTTACCGGACCAACGCGAAGAATTTTTGGTTTAGCCCCTGTTAAATCTAATACTGTAGAAGGACTAACATCTAATAAATCGCCTGAATCAACAAATAAATCTGGATGCTGATATGTTTTATCAAAATTTTTAATAATTTCTATAGAATGTCTAATAGGAGGCTCTCCTGAAAAATTAGCAGAAGTGGCTGTAATAGGATAATCTAATTTATCCATCAAAAGCTTGATAAATTCACAATCTGGAATCCTTAATCCAATTGTCATGCGACCGCCGGTTAGAATTTCTGGAATATCCTTTCTTTTTGTAAGAACAACAGTTACTGGACCGGGCCAAACTTGCATTAAAGCTTTTTCTATTTTTTTATCAACAAAAGCAAATTTTTTAGCCATTTCAATATCACGTACGATAATAGGTACTGGCTTGCAGCATGGTCTTTTTTTTATTTTAAAAAGACGCTGAATACAATACTCTCTCAAAGCATTAGTTCCCAATCCATATACAGTATCTGTGGGATAAATAATACTCCCGCCACGATTCAAAATATCTACAATTTCAGAAATCAACTCTCCTTCTGGATTCTTATAATTTACTATAATTTTCTTCATATAACTAAATTCACCAACTTGTCTGGGATATAGATTATTTTTTTTGGTTTTTTACCTGCTAGATACC
>JBHPFQ010000024.1:0-8959 GCA_042571625.1 Patescibacteria group bacterium
CAACAAAATCTTTTCTATATGGAATCTTCCCGATAATTGCAATGTTATTCTCTCTAGCAAATTTTTCTATCTTTAAACAAAATTTCCTGGCTAAATCATATTTATTAATAACAATTCCATGTTTAATTTGAAAATGATTAGCCAAATACAAAATCCGCTTTAAATCATGAAGCGCTGAAGGCGTTGGCTCAGTTACTGCCACAATATAATCAGTTCCAACCAATGAAGCAATTACCGGACAACCAATTCCAGCAGCAGAATCTATTAAAATAACGTCAACTTTTAATTTTTGGTTAATTTCTTCAGAATGTTTCCTAACTTCAACTACTACTTCTCCAGAAGCCAATTCACCTATTTTAAGTTCGCCTGAAATTAAATCTACACCATAATTCTTACCTGTATAAATTGTACCAATTTCTTTTTCAGTTTCAGAAATAGCATTTTCAGGACAAGCAACAATACAAGCCTTACATCCAATACAAATATCTTTTACAAAAGCTGGATATTTATCTTTCGCAAAAACAATAGCTTTCTGTTTGCAAACAGAAGCACATTGACCGCATTTTGTGCACTTATCAAAATCCCATTTAGGTATAGACTGATAAATTTTAGTAAATTGTTTTCTTTTTGCAGAAAGCAAAAGATGGTCATTCGGACATTCTACATCAAGGTCCAGAAGAACGGTCTTACTATTTCTAGCGAACTCAACCGCTAAAGAAGTAGCTACTAATGATTTGCCAGTGCCACCTTTTCCTCCTGTAACTGCTATTTTCATATTTATTATTCAGGTAGAACACCTAATGTGTTATTAAACCTATTTATATAGTTAAAAAGCCCCATTACAGAAATAATTTCTACAATCTGGGCTTCGTTAAATTTCTCTTTTAGCTTTTCGAATAATTCAGGTTGGTCAAGATGACCATCTAAAGTTACATCTTTTACTAATTCCAATACCTCTTTTTCTCCATTAGATAGTTCTTCTGTGCTTTTTATCATTTTTTCATTCGCCCCTAATTTTTTTAACATTTTTTCTGTGACATCAACGCAAAAAGGACATTTTAAAGCTTTTGAAACTACTAATGCAATTTTCCATTTTAAAAAAGATTCTATTTTATTTTTACTCATCACTACTTTGAAAAGCTCTGTAAATTCTTTTAAAATTTTTGGACTATGAGCCATTACCTTGACCCATTCCGGCACACTACCGGTTTCCTTTTCAAAATTCTCATAAACCTCCTCAATTATTTTATCAATCTGATTTTTTTCTAAAGAAATAATTAAAGCCATAATTTTTCATTTAATTTAATATTATTTGCAAGCATCTTTTGCGCCCGCTTTTTCAAGTTTATTATTCTGCCACAATTCAAAAATATCCCTTACTGTTTCTGCTTGATATACATATATATCAATTCCCAATTCTTTGCATAAATCAATCGCTCTTGAGCCAAGGCCTCTGCATAAAAGAATATCTGCTCCGTGTTTCTTCATTAATTCCGGCGGTAGACCAGTACCGCCCATATGTTCACTAGTATTATCTATTATCTCAAGCACTTCACCTTTTTGATTGAGGAAAGTATAAGTCAAGCAACGACCAAAATGCTCGGCTATTTTATCATCTAAGCCTTTCTTGCCATTTGTCGGAACAACTAATTTCATATTAATTTACCTTTTCAAGTTTCCCATCTATAAAATTCTGTAAAACATCTTTTACAACCCCTTCTCCTGAATAGATCTCAATATTGAATTGATTTAATACATCTAATGCTCTTGGTCCGACATTTCCTGTTATAACAACATTAACATCTTTTTCTGCCATCAATTGAGCAGTAGAAATACCAGCACCACCTGCTTGGTCAGTGTTTTCATTTTTTATTGCTTCAGTTTTTTCTATTTTACCATCTTTTATTTCAGCGATGATAAAATATGAACATCTACCAAAAACATCAGAAACATTACTTTCAATATTTTTATCTGTTGAGCTTATTGCTATTTTCATATTATTTTCCTGTTTAATTTTATTTTCAACTTTATTTTCAACTTTTAAATTCATCCTCCAACCTAATCCTCGACCAGCCCCAGCGCCTCTGCGACCAGAAGCCGTTCCTCCGCCACAGGGACCCAATCCGCGACCACTACCAGGGCCATAACCCAAAGGACCTTTTTTATTTAATCTTGGCATAATAATATCTCCTTTCAATTAAATAATTATTTTATAAGCTCGACCTTTATTATGAGTATATGCCCATAACAATACTGTGTCAAGTGCTTTTATCCACAACTAAAAAATCCGAACTATTATCGGATTTTTTTAAAACCTGACGCACCAAGATCCCTCGAACCGCTATCCACAATAGCTGGGGCATCGTGAACGACGTTCGGGCTGAGATTCAAAAATATGATGGGTATGTTTGTGTGCCAGATTTAAGTCCACGCTCCTAATTTAACATATTTTATCCTACTCTGCTACTATATATTTTTAGAATAAAAATAGGTCTAGCAATTAAATACGACTAGACCTATTTTTTTGGCAGAACTATTCATGGCCAACAATTTTATTAGCTAGCTCACTCCAATCACGATTTCTCTTTCGCAAAAAAGGACTCTGACATCCACATATAATTCCATTAAGCTCTAATCAAAATCAAAATCTGGATAAGCATTTTTTAAAGCTGACTTTGGAGAACTATTTAAACCTAATTTTTTAGAAGTAAGCATACCCCATAATCTATTACGTCTAAAAAATTCACAAGTAATTTTATCAGAAAATGGAGAAATTTTCTCATATTCCTCTATTACCCATCTTGTTGCTTTAGCTGCTAATTCTAAACTATCTTCCTTGCCCCATTTATCTTTTCGTTGAAAATCCCAAGGTAAAAATTTATCAGGATATACGATTCTTAAAATTTTCTCTGGAGAACTATAGTGTTTCATTATTGTCCTCAATCTATGCTTTGAAAATGTTTCTTTAGTAATTTTATAAGCAATACCTAATCGCCATACATCTTTTATTGTTAGATCTTGCATATTATAATCCAATTTCTCCTCAACTAACCATCTAACAGCGTTAATAACATTGTCTATTGAGTCAAAAAATCTTTTTGGTAAAATTGGCAAATCCCATTCATGATATACATTAGGGAAAGCTGCATCAAGATAACTAAATATTTGGCTATTAAAAACTATCTGCAAAGCTCCATTTAAACAAAATTCCTTAAAAAATTTTTCATTAAGAATTTTTGGATAATTTTTTGATTCATAATTAGTTTTATGCAAAGCCATTCTTAACGCTTTAACTGCCCTTATCTTGCCACGCCTACCTTTCCAATAACGCATTGGAGCTCTCCTCATCTGATAAGGTAAAAACTCATTAGGGTACGCATAATTAATTGCCCTAAATGGAGAATTATTAAAAAAAATCCAAAGATATCTTTGCAATCCAAAAGAAACAAAAGTATTATAATTTACACAATTTGGTATATCTTTTTTTGAAATCTGTAATAACTCAACCAAAAAATATACAACAGCTCTTTTTGCACAACTCTGCTTTGTTCTTAAAGCAAGATTTACTAATTCTTTCAGTTTCTCTTCTTTAAATAATATATCTATTTTCTTATCCGGAAAGATATTATACAAATTAATATCTTCTCTTTCTTTAATTGGATTGTCAAAAGAAATAGCTTTGCTTAGATTAATTCTTTTTTTTGCACTAGTTTTTTTCGAGACATTCAATATTCTATATTTAATACTGTTGTATAAAAAACCTATATAATCATCAAAATTCTTTAAATCAATCTTTTTTTCCTTAATAACTTCCCAAGCTACAATACGTCCTTCTTGAGCTAAATCCTCAAAATCATATCCATCTACACTTATTTTCCTGCGATATTTTATTATAACTTTCTCAACAATATTTTCTGCCTTTTTATATAATTTTTCATCCAATTCATAACACCTACCTTTCTAAATATTCAATTTTTAAACAACTTACTTATATAGAATAATTTATTCTATTATTCTATCTATATATTTCATATTATTTATATAACACAAATCTATAAAAAACTCCAAAAAGTTCTAACCGTACACTCTCCCTATTAAAAATAACCGCATGGATAAGCGGTTATTTTGTTGGCTGGCCACTAGGGTTTAGTACTTCAATTATACAAGTATCCATGGGCTTTTTCAAGGCTTGATTTAGAGCGGAATTTTAGGCCTCCGGGTCTTAGATTTTGAGACACTTTGAGACAGATTTTGCGTACTTTCAACTGTCTCGAATGAGACAATAACGTGTCTCATTAAAGAGTATTTACTACGCTTCTACTATAACATCCTTTAAAGACCAATACATAGTACTTCCCTTTTCAATAAGTATATTGATTAAATCACTAACTTTTTGCTTGATTTCTTTATTCCCGTCTCTATAAATAATTTTCATAGCTTCTTTTATCTCGTCTAAATATATGGGCATATAACGATTTTTATTAAGATTGTTAGTAGAATCCAGCAAATAACTACGGATGATGCTTAGTGTTACATCCCCGTTCTTTCCGGCAAAAATTGATAGTCTCTTTAAAAGACCGTAATCCCAATCTATAACACCCTCTGTTTTTCCCAATGTCTCTGCTATTTCTTCTATTACAACTTTATCGTCCAAAACTTCTTTATATGGATTAATCCACTGCCCGAACCCTGATAAAGATTTACTGTCTGGAGCATTCTCTATTGCCCATTCCCAGAATTCTGTAAGCTTTTTTTTGCTAACCTTATTCTTCTTGAACCATTCTTCTCCAGAATAA
This sequence comes from Patescibacteria group bacterium, assembly GCA_042571625.1. Classification (GTDB taxonomy): domain Bacteria; phylum Patescibacteriota; class Minisyncoccia; order Portnoybacterales; family UBA2143; genus JBHPFQ01. The sequence goes on from JBHPFQ010000024.1 coordinate 4,797, forward strand.
TCTTGATTTAAACAGTGATGGCCAATAAATGAAATAAATTCTTTCTGGGATTCCGTTTTAGACGTACTCCAAAACTTCTTAAATAAATTGTGACCAAAGTCAAATTCCGGGAAATATATAAAGGCAAGTGCAAGATGATCGGCAACGCCCTCATCTGGTTTCTTAAAATATTTTTGCTTTAATTCTTCTATATCTGTTGAAGCAATACTGCGTTCGTATAATTTCTGAATATCATGATTAAAGAATAATTCTTTAAAAAGATTGGCTGAAACATACCCTTCCCACGCAGCCGTATAGAGCCTATTTTTCTCCGGCTCTATCGGAAAAACACAAGATAGCAATCCTTCTATCCATTTTCTGTCCCTAAAATAAAAAGATGGCAAATAATGACCGAACATAAACATCAAAGCGCGAGTTTGTTCATTCTTTAAAATGTTTTCGTACAATTTTTTAGCATCGGGAGAAATTTTTATTTTCTCTTCTTTAGAAAATTTCTTGCCGTCTTGGTATGTAAATAATACAAAAGTTTGGAACGCCCTACCGCGTACTGTATTAATCGCTATAGTATATGGATCACTCACAAGGTATTCGTCGCTTTGAGGGGTTTTAGTCTTGATTATGGCGCTTTCTATTTTTTCATCTTGTGGAGCAGGACTGGGATAAGTAAGTAAATAATTTATTATCGAAAAGATACTGTCGCGATGCTTACTAAAGTCAATATAAACACTACCATCTCTTTCTTTAACCATCTCCTGGACAACATCAGACATAACAGAATGAACATCTGTCCAATTAGAAAGCAAACCGTCATGGATATCGCGTTTCCGTTTTTCGCCACTGAAAGAATCTGATTCTCCTGATTTCTTTATTGCAGTGCAAAAAACTATTAAATTATCGAAATTCACAGTGCCAATGTTTACTCCATTGCCACGAATAGCTTCTTGCACCCCCCTTAAGAAAGAATAAGTATAGTGCTGGTCTAATTTATCCCGATCAAAGAAAAGATTTGCATTGTCTATATAGTCTTGTAATCGTCCGGAAATATCCGTGCGCAATAAATCGCTAACCCCTTCTGCATTTAAGGGATTCAAAAAATCATCATCCGTATTCTGCTTACTTAATTCTTCCGGCGACCATTCATTCTTTAGCTTGTGAACAATATTGTCTATCGGAATATTCCCAAATTCTTCTTGAGTAACTGGTCCTCGTGGCGATATCATTCCGCTCCTCATTTTCCCGATTGATGGTTCAGGTTCATATTTTTCGTCGCATTCTTTTCCAAAAAATTCTTTACACTTAGAAAGTTCGTCTTTTTCAAGAGAATTACAGATACTGGATAGAATTTCCCAGCCAGTACGTTTATGCCAATTCTGATCCGGATTCTGCTCTGCTTTCTTGGAAAAATATTCTAGAACATTCTTGACATAATCTCTCTGATCGAAATTGGATAAATAGGAAAAACCGACCCTTAAAGCCTTTTTATATTCTGTTCCTCCTTCTATCTCGTAATATTTCTCGATACCAAAAAGTCTAAAGAAGGATTCCTTTAATTCTTTTTTGAACACTTTAGGACATTGCGCTAATGCGAATAATCTCAGCCGCCAGACTAAAGAACAAGACGGCAAGTTATTAACATATTTAAATAATTCTTTAGCTTTGTTAGGCTTATCACACTTATCACCAATAGTTCTTTCTATTAACTTCGCAATAGAGGCAGTGAAATTATCCATATCTTCTCGATACGAAAGACTTTTTTTTGTTCCTAACTCCGCAGTGAAGAAATCAAAATCTAACAGATAAAACGGATCGGCATAATCAAAGATTTTTGAATCATTGGATTCGGATGTTTTAATAATCTTCGCCATTACATCGATTAAAAATTCTAAGGCTTGTTCAACATAAGATTCATTGATATAAACTAAAGCTCCAAAAATACCGGAGGCATTAATATCGCTAACATAAAAAGGACTATCCATGCCAAATCTAGTTTCTTCTTTAGAAATTTCCTTTTTGCTTTTAATATCAAAGATGGCCTGGGCTAATTCTATAATCGCCTTAAATTCCTTGCCTTCGTTTAATTTTTTAACGATTTTATCGAACTCGTATCCGGATTTACGAAAATCGCGCATTAAACAAACCCATCTTTCGTCGCGGATCTTCGATGTTAATGTTTTAATCTGTTGAGCCGGAAGCGAACTTATAATCCAGAGAAAACGATCGACTACTTCTGGATTAAAATTGCTTTTAGAAATTTCTATGGATTTAATAATTTGAGCCACCTCAACCGGTTTTTTTTCTGCCATCCTCATTAAATACTCGAGCTCGGGCATACGATAAGAATACTTACTAGGATCATCCGACTTTTTCCTCAAATCATCTAAAAGTCCGTTTTCCCAAAGCCAATCAAGCCAACGCTCATTAGCTTTAAAAAAGAAATATCGACGAGAATCAGGATTAAGAGCAATCAATTCCTTGGCCTTTTTAACATCTTGTTGTAATGTTTGCGTCTTTTTACTCATAGTTACATTATTGATCATTAATTAAAAAAGTTATCAATCTCTCGATGAGCCTCTATTTGTCGTCTCAATACTAAGAAAAGGACTTTCCCAAACTGAAGAACAATATTTTCAAAAATCTCAGCAGTTATGATTATTGGGTCATTTTTTGTTCCGCCAACGACAGAACTTGTCCCAGCAGCTTTTAAATTATGGTGTGCGACATTTGTAAAAAAATTATAGTATATACCTACGTCCTGTCCTATTCGATTTACATTATACGTAGAACCATACGATCTAAAAGCGTTAGACCATCCCCTGCCACCTTTAAACTGGTAGAGAATTTCTCTTAATGAATGTGCTGATTGTGCCATCCAATCGGGGTTATCTTTATATCGCAATACATATAAGGCCCCATTGAAAAATGAAGAAAGCGGTGATTCCAACTGTATTCCAGAAGATTGATATAATGCATCCAATCTTTTACAAAGCTCATCCTTGTCCGGAAAAAATACCGGAGCTGGAACTTTCTCTCCATAAGATTTTGGTAATACCTTATCTTTCATTACTTTTAATATTAAATTCTATAAACTACTTAATTAAATCCTTCACATCCTCATACCCCCTAAACCTCCCTGATAAGATCCCTAACCTATAACAAACGCCTTCGCTCATCAGCCGCCAATTGGTATTAGCAAGTTTCTTTTTTAATAATCTCTAAAGCTGAATCCGGCTGTCATATTTGTCCCGGCCGGGTTTAAGTTTAGGAGGTTAAAACATCTAAACCAGAATATCTAAAGAAATTAATTCTTTTTTTAATTGCTCTATGTTCTGAAAATGAATTGTATGAATACCTAATTTATTAGCATTAATCAAAAGTTTTTCTTCATCATCTATAAATATTGCTTCTTCAGGCTTGCATTCTGCTTTTTCTAAATATAACTTAAATATTTCCATATCTGGTTTTCTTATGCCAACTTCGCTAGAAAGTATACATATATTAAAATATTTGAACAATCCACGTTCTCTATTATATGAATTATGAGGCTCTTGAGCATTTGAAATAATTCCTACAATATAATCATCATTTTTAAGTTTATTTACTAAATTAATCATTTTTTGATTAATATGAGCATATTTTCTGTATGGAATTAACCATAATTTAGATAATATCTCTTTTGACGCTGATAATCTTTTTTCTTTAAGAATATCTTCCCAAAATTCCACATGCGTTATCTTGCCAATTTGTAAATCTGGCTCATATTTATCCATCAAATCCCTCAATTCGCTTTGTTCAATTATTAATTCTTTTGATACATAGTCAATTAATTCTTTCCCAAAAGAATTAATAATTACTCCGCCTAAATCAAATATGATTGTTTTTATTTTATTAGACATATTTACCATTATATTAAAATACTCCAAAAAATTCTAATCATCCACGTCTACAAAAATCAAGATCTAAAAATAAAGATGATTTTTTAACCATGAAATTCAAGGGAATTACCCTTTGCGAAGAGTAACCCTTAAATTTCTCTGGAAAAATCTATCTTTATTTTATCTTGTTCTTTACATTTCTACGCAGCAAACTTATTGGCTGCCGGGCAGGGATTCGAACCCCGATTAATAGAGCCAGAATCTATCGTCCTACCATTAGACGACCCGGCA
>JBHPFQ010000025.1:0-7981 GCA_042571625.1 Patescibacteria group bacterium
GCAACAATCGCAGTAGCATGCTGATCATCATGCATAACTGGAATTCCAAGTCCCTGTAATTTTTCTTCAATTTCAAAACATTTTGGCGCAGCAATATCTTCCAAATTTATCGCTCCAAAAGTAGGCGTTAGACTTTTAATTACTTTTATAATCTCATCTTTATTCTGTGTATTTAAACAAATCGGAAAAGCGTCAATACCTGCCAATTTCTTGAATAAAACCGCTTTGCCTTCCATAACTGGCATTGCTGCCTCGGGTCCGATATTGCCTAAACCCAAAACCGCGGAACCATCAGTAATCACTGCTAAAGAATTTGCCCTCCCAGTTAAATTAAAAGATTCTTTCTTATTGTTAAATATTACCCGACACGGTTCAGCCACGCCAGGAGTATAAGCCAAAGCTAATTCTTTTTTATTACGAATCTTAACCTTGGATTTGATTTCAAACTTGCCCTTTAGTCTTTTATGCAATTCTAATGATTTATTCATAAAATAAATCTTACTATGAAATTAATAAAAGAAAAAGCCCTGCTATGAATATACGTATAGCAGGGCTTAAAAATAGAATTTAAATATCTATACTTTATCTATCATTCATCTTCCTTTCACGAACCTTTTCCAATATTGCATCCTTTATAACGCCTTTTTTGTCTTGCAATTCTTTCCATTCTATTTTTAACTGTTGCTTTATAGCTTCTGGCTGTTCCTGTCTAAATTCTTCAATTTTTTCCTTTATTTCCGATACTTCTTCTCCAACTTCTTCTATAATATTCATTCTTCTTGCTTTTCGTTCAATCTTTTCCCCAACTCCTCCTAAAGCATTTTGCAAACTTTGTTTTAATTCTTCCTTGTTTTGTAATTTATTCATTACTTCACCAAATTTTTCCAAATGCTCTTCTCTATTAACTCTAATCCTTTCCATTACTGCTTCTGGAACTCTTTCTTCTAAACGACCTAAAATCTCTTGATGTCTTATTTGCTGATTAGTATATTTTTCTAAAAAATTCTTTACATGTAAATCTTCAGGATTATCAGTTTTAAACTTTTCAATCCTTGAATTTATATCATCAATTAATGTTTTATATTTTTCATTTATCGCATCTAATTTTTCCTGCAATTCATCATCATCAGGATCATTTTTAACAAGTTGCCTTGCGCGCAATAATTGAAAGCTTGATTTTTTTAGCAAAATTTCCGATTTTTTAACTGGATCTCTCGTTAAAAACGCTTGAATGCTCCATCCTAAATTTTTAAACCAATAGAAACTGCCTGGCTCTTCAATATCTAATTCTTCAGCTCCAACTTCTAACTCCTCGTCTATCTCTACAACGTCCTGCGCAATAACCGCAGAACAAGATAATCCTAAAGTCATCGTAAATATTAATAATAATAAAGATATTTTTTTAAACATAGTTTTTTATTTAATTAATTATATCTATTTATATTTATATATTATCATATAAATATAATCTTGCCTATTGTGTATAATATTAACATATCCATAATAAAAATAAAGAGCCTCTATTAGAGGCTCTTATAAAATAATCAATCAATAAATAACTTTTTTTTAAAAAAAATCACAAAGGTAGTAGGAAGCATCAACATAATTGTTGACGGTAATGGTACTGGATTTGTATCAGGAATATAATCTATGGGAGTTCGGTTAGGTTTATCGCTGATCAAAATAGGAATAAATAATATATCTATTTCTGGATCTGGCCACCAATTATTTTTCATAGAATTTATATCTTCTGGATCTTCTGGATCTTCTGGAAAAATCTGTTGTGCGGTAAAAACAGAATTTGAATCAAGAATAGATTCAGATGATAAAATAATTATATCTTTATTCTCATACTGACCAAAATAAAAATCATATTTTATCTGAATATTTTCAGTTCTAGTTTTAATATCTAAATCTGAACTATCAATATTATCAGCATAAGATGTAACATCTCCTATCTCGCCAAAATCTCCATTTAACAAAATATCCTTGTTATCTGTGTACGCAACTTCGGACTTAGAAGGAGCAAGAGTTGGAGCAAGAGTTGGAGCAAGAGTTGGAGCAAGAGTTGGAAAGGACATATTCGTATTTGAACATCTTTTTAACAATAAGAGTAGCAATAAAAATAACAAGAATATTAACGAAAAAAGTAAAATTTTGATAATTTTTCTGCCATCTAATTTCTTCATTCCTTCGACTCCTTTTTAATGATTGTAATATATGTTAAGGTACATATTACTATAATATCACAATCATTAAGTTTTGTCAATTACTTTCCGCTCTTTATCTCAATCACATCACCATCATTAACAATATACTCTTTTCCTTCTGTACGAATTAATCCTTGTTCGCGAGCTTTTGCAAAACCGCTAGCATTAATTAAATCTTCCCAATTAATTATATCCGCTCTAATAAAATATTGCTCAAAATCAGTATGGATTACTCCGCCTGCTTGCGGAGCTTTGTTGCCTTTTTTTAATGTCCACGCGCGCGTCTCATCATGCCCAGTAGTAAAAAAAGTTATTAAATTTAATATTTCATAAGATTTTCTAATCAAAATATCCAATTCTGATTCCTGTGGCAATCCAAATTCTTTTCTTTCTTCGGAAGTAAAATCCACTGCTTCAAATTCATCAGCAACATTAATAATTAAATAAGGCCAATTATTTTTACTAAAAATATCTAAAATGTCTTGAGAAACTTCATTATCGTTACCATTTAATAAATATAAGCGTGGCTTAAAAGTTAAAAATTGATAACCATTCAATATATTTTTCTCATCGTCTTCCCAATCCTTTTCGTATAAAATTCCTCCTTGTTCTAAAACTTTCTTTGCTCTATTTAAAACTTCTAATTCTTTAATACTACCCTTATTTCCAGATCTTGCATCTTTATTTAAACTAATAATTCTTTTTTCAATAACTTCTAAATCTTTTAAAATAAGCTCTGCGTCAAGAATCTCCTTATCATCAATCGGATCAATCTTATTTTGCGTATTAATAATTTTATCATTACTAAAACATCGCAAAATATACAAAACTGCGTCTGTATCTCTAATATTTGCTAAAAACTTATTGCCTAATCCTTCGCCTTTGCTAGCCCCCTTAACCAAACCAGCTATATCAACAAATTCAACAGTAGCATGAATTTTTTTAACTGATTTAGTCAATTCAGCTAATTTATCTATTCTCTTGTCTGGCACAGCAACAATGCCAACATTTGGCTCAATAGTACAAAAAGGATAATTAGCACAATCAACTTGTTTTTTAGTTATAGTCTGGAATAATGTTGACTTGCCAACGTTTGGCAAACCAACAATGCCGATACAAAGAGACATTATTTTATCACTATATTATATATTATTTTTTTAATCGCCTCTCCTTCCCACGAACGTAAATAAGAAAATACTATTTCTGTATCTCCATTTTGTAAGGCTAAAAAATTAAAAACTTCTATTCCTCCAGAACCAATCAACTCTGGCAAACTCTTAACATATTCTTTACTTATAAATTGAATATAATTTTCATCATATTCTCCTTCCCACTGATAGCCAGTAGTTATATTTGATTCTAAATTTATTAAAAAATTCTCGCCATTATCAACCTCTATTGTTTTAACATCAATTAAATCATCTTCAGAAGCAATAGGAATAATTGATTCATCTATTTCCCCGCATTTTATTTCTATATCATATTTATCTATTATTGTTGGAATCCACTGGCCAGACGCTTCTCTATATCCTGTAAAACCGCTTGCAACAGCGCAAACTTCCTGTCCCTTTTTATAACCAGCCAATCCAGCAACTGTTCCATCGGCTACATTATAAACATCAATTTCAAAGCCATTATCTTCAAAAAACAATTCAACTTTCTCATATTGCTGCTCTGATATTTCTTTAGCTTTAAATTCCTTACCTGAAATTATAATTTTCTCAATTTCCTGTTCTCCTTTAATATACCAACCAAGCTCAACTGGCGCTATATCTGAAAAATCTATTTGTGTTTCTTCTTCAATCGCTTCTAATGTTGATAAAATATCATCCTCAATAAAAATCGGCTCATTTATTGTCTGTATTGACAACCAATAAATTCCGCCTCCGATTAAAATAAAAACACCTAATATAATCAAAAATTTTTTCATACTTCTATTTTAAATTAAAATAGCCCCCAAAGCAATGCTTTGGGGGCTATATAGGCCATAATTATATGTCAGTAGCGAGAATACCACGTCCAGTCATTTCCCTTATTAATATTTTAAAAAAAGAATTATTAGAAAAAATTTTAATTATTTTTTCATTGCTATCTTTTAACTCTACGCATAGCGGAGTTAATGATACAACCTCATAAATATCTCCGAAAAAATTAAATTCTCTATTTATTTCTTTCTTCTCTTCTTTCACTTCTTCTTTTAAAAAGTTATTATAATCCCACATAATTATTCTCCTTAAAATTATAAATTAGTTAAGAACTAATATCAATATAGCATGTATTCTTTATTTTGTCAATGCTTTTAACCGCTATATTATCGCCTGTTTTAATGCCTGCCCGCACTGGCAAGAAAATTCTTCTGGCATATTTTTAATAATCTCTAAAATAAGCTTTTTAACTTTTTCATTATTTTTATTAAAAATCTTAATCACCTCTTGTAGAGTAACTGCTTTAATATCCTTTCTGCCCTGCAATCCAGCATCGTAATCAGTTACCAAAGAAATATTCGCATAACACATTTCCAATTCTCTTGCTAAAACTGCTTCAGGATATTGAGTCATATTTATAACATCCGCTGTTTTAGACCAGAATAATGATTCTGCTTTTGTTGAAAAACGAGGACCTTCAATAATAATTACTGCCCCTTTTTTCTGATGAGGAATTCTCAACTTTTGACATGCTTTAATTGCTAATTTTCTTAATTCTGGACAATATGGTTCAGCCATAGCAATATGCGCCACTTTACCTTTTGGACCATCAAAAAAAGTATCTTTTCTATCTTTTGTATTGTTAATAAACTGATCGCAAATAACAAAATTACCTGGCTTTATTTTAGACTTTAAAGATCCAACAGCACATGGAGCTAAAATTTGCAGAACGCCTAATTTTTTTAAAGCATATAAATTAGCTCTATAATTTATTTTATGCGGAGGATATTGATGCTCTTTTCCATGTCTAGGTAAGAAAGCAATTTTTCTGCCTTCATATTCTGAAATTAGAATCTTTCCAGACGGCTTGCCATAAGGAGTAGAAACAGATACTTCTTTCCCATCTAAAAATTTATAAAATCCAGAACCACCGATAATCCCAATTTTTGCTTGTTCCTTCATAGACTAAAATTTAATCAGTGATTCTATTTTCTGATCTCTTAATTTCTTTCTTCCTTTTAACGCTTCAAGTTCTATTAAGAATAAAATACCAACAATATTTCCTCCAAGTTTTTTAATGATATTCACTGTTGCTGACATTGTACCTCCAGTTGCCAAAACATCATCAACAATTAAGATATTTTCTTTCTTCTTAATTGAATCTTTGTGCATCTCTAAAATCGCAGAAGCATATTCTAAAGTATATTTCTTACTTATAGTTTTATAAGGCAATTTGCCTTTTTTTCTAACAATAGCCAGTCCTGAATTTAATTTATATGCTAACGCAGATGCCAAAATAAATCCACGCGCGTCAATACCAACAACTTTATCAATTTTCTTTCCTTTACATAATTTCGCTAACTCATTAATTAAAGAACGAAAAAGCTTTGCATCTTCCAGAATCGGCGTAATATCTCGAAAATTAATTCCCTTCTTAGGCCAATCAGAAATTGAACGAATATTTTTTTCTAAAATATTTATAGTCATAATCTTTTATAAGTATACCAAAAATATTTAACTATGCAAGAAAAAACGGCTTATATCTTAAACCGTTTTTATATTCTTCTGTTTATAAATCCTTACTTAATTTTTTCCTTAATAGCTTTGGTTAAATCGCTAAGATGCCAATCCGCTTTAATCCAAAAATCATAAACTTTTTCTTCAGACGCTTCTTTAACTTTCCCTGGATCAGTTAAATTAGTCAAAATAATCACATTAGCGCTCTTTCCCCAATCATCTGCTCTTAATTTCTTTAACATCATCATACCGTCCATTTTTGGCATGATAATATCCAATACAATTAAATCAGGATGTTTTTCCAAAGCGATTTTTAATCCATCCTCGCCATTCGTTGCCTGTAATACAGAAATATTATTTCTTGAAAATTCACTCGTTAATGCACGTATCATTGTTGACTCATCTTCAACTACTAAGATTGTTTTTATTTTTTCCTTCATATTTTTTTATTATTTTTTTAAACTGAAATTAGACCTTTAACGCCTTCTTGGGCTTTCATTCCTTTTATAGGAATGGAAATATAAAAAGTTGTTCCTTTGTTTTCCTCTGATTCAAACCAAATCCTTCCGCCTGATTGTTCAACAACAAATTTCGCAACATAAAGCCCCAATCCGCTACCATTAGTTTCTATAATTGCTACATTATCAGCTCTAAATAATTTACTAAAAATTTTAGATTGTTGATTTTTTGGAATTCCATATCCATTATCCTTAATCTTGAATAATATATTTTTCTCGTGTTTTCTCAAGCTAATTCTAACCTCTCCTTGTTCATGAGTATATTTAACAGCATTAGAAATAACATTTTGAAAAACAATTTTTATCAAATTAGGATCGGCATTAATAATCGGTAAATTCTTATCAAATTCTGTTTTAATTTTTATTTTCTTTTTATTAGCCTGCGATACCAATTCTTTAATAGATATTTTAACAATATCAATAAAATTAGTTGGTTTAAGCGTAATCGCTAACGTTCCTAATTCTATTCTAGAGACATTCAACAACGCTCCAACCAAATCAATCATTCTTCTATTACTACCATAAACCTCTTTTAAATAATCCTTTTGTTTTTTATTTAATTTTCCGATCCCCTGGCTTAACAACAATTCCGTGAACCAGCTTATAGCTGTTAATGGAGTACGCAACTGATGTGAGACAAGAGATACAAACTCGCTTTTTGCTTTATCAATCTTTCTTTCCTCTGAAACATCGCGAAAAACAGACACACAGCCAATAGTCATTCCTTTTTCATTTTTCACTGGTGAAGCACTTTTTGCTATTGGAATTTTCTTACCATCCTTTCTTAGAAGAAGATTATCTTTAGTAACATTCGCTTCTTTTCCAGTTTTAATAACCTCTTCTATGCCACAATCCTCCTTATTTATCATTTTACCATCATATGCAACAAGTTTGAAATAGTTACTATAGTGACCACCCATAACCTGTTCGGCTGAAAATCCAGTAATCTTTTCAGCCATACTATTAAAAATAATTATATTGCCATTCTTATCGCAAGCCATAACAGCATCCGCAATTGAAGCTAAAATCGCCTCATTCTTACTCTTTGCTTCGGATATTTCTCTACTTTTTATATCCAAATCCTCAACCACATTAAGTATAGCTTCCTGAGTCCGTTTTAAATCTATAACTTTTTCAGCTAATTCCTTAGTTCTTTCATCTACCTTTTTTTTCAATTCAATTGTATACTCTTCTTGAATTCTTTTTGCTTTGCGCAAATCATCAATCATTGAATTTAAAACTATCAAAAGTTCGGTAAATTCATCTTTTGGATCGGAAATTTTTAATTTTTGAGTTAAATCTCCGGTTGATATTTTTCGCAATACAGGTATAATTATAGATAAATTTTTTTCAGAAACATTTGCTAATCTTTCCATGCCAGAAATCATCTTAGAAATTGACTGCAAGGAATTAATAGTAACTAAAATAATAAATATTATTATAAATAAAAAAATACTTATTAAAAAATTTCTATGTTGAATTTGTAGGATAACAGCAAATCCGCTTAAAATAATAAATAAAATAATTATCAAAAATGCAAACGCTAATTTTGTCCTAATCTCAAATTTAAACATATATTCTATTTCTTTAA
>JBHPFQ010000026.1:0-6712 GCA_042571625.1 Patescibacteria group bacterium
GAAAAATATGATATAGTAAAAATAAAATAAAGCGACGAATTTAAAAAAGCATTTATTGCATTTTAAAATATGATATCTTCTAAAAATAATAAAAAAATATTGCTTGTTGAAGATGATTCTATATTAGCTAGTCTGTATAAGAGTATTCTTAAAATGAAAGGATATGAAGTTATACTGGCTTTTGATGGTGAAAATGCTTTATCTTTGTTAAATTCAATGGAAATAAAGCCAATATTGATCCTGTTAGATCTTTTGTTGCCTAAAATTAATGGTTTTGATGTATTAAAAGATATTAAAAAAACTTCTATTTTAAAAAACATACCAGTAGTTATTTTAACTAATTTATCTGAGAGAAAAGACGCTGAAAGAACGCTTGAGTTTGGAGCGGTTCTTTATTTGATTAAAAGTCGATATACTCCTATGGAAATCGTGGAAAAAGTGGAGGAAATTTTATTCGCGGCATGTAAAGAAGAAAAATGTCTTCCAAAAGTTAAAATTATAACAAAGGATATTATTAATAGCAAAAAAGTAATATTATTTTAATATGTGGACACAATTTTGGGTTCAAAATATTCATTATGTAATTGAGGTTTTTGTTGCTTTTGTTATGCTTATTTCCGCATGGGTCCATCTTGATGGATGGTTTATTAATCGTAAATTAAAAACGTTCTTTCGATCAATAGGATTTTTCGTTTTGATGTTTTGGAGTCTTTCTAATGCAGCTCCAATTAAAATTATAGAATTTGTAAAAATTGTTAATCCAGAGAGATTTACTAATTTTTTAGGATTAATCGGTTTTGGCTTTATCTTTCTGAGTTTGATTGTTGATCCTGTGCCAGTAAAGCCTGGAAAGAAGCTGCCTAAGTTTTTTTCAAAATTATGGCCCGAATCACTGGCTATTATTCCGTTTATCGGAGGAATTTTAATCAGTATTAAGGGATGGACATTGATTCTCTCAATTATTATAACTATTCTTTTTTGGCTTCATTATTCTTATGGTATCCAAAGCGAGTGGAGATTTCTTTATCTTGGATTTTTAGTTATTAGCTTTGCTCTTGTTTTTTCTATTGCTTCTATTTGGCAAGAATCTTCAAATGTTCTTCTTGCTCGGCTTGCTGCACCGTATAGTTTTATTTGGATGCTTGAGCATGGAATTAAATTAGCTGCTGTTTTGCTTTTAGGAGTATGGGCATGGGGCTTTGTTAGGTTTAGGTTATTTTTACAGCTTTTTGCATCATTCATAGCTTTAGCATTTATTATTTTTATTATCACAACTATTACTTATTCAGGATTTCTTTTAAATAATATGCAACAAAGAACTATTGATGATTTGGAGATAAATGTAAAAACTCTTGATTATGCGCTTAATAAAATGAAAGAATCGGCTATTTTAGCTGCGCGCATTGCTTCTACTAATTCTCAAGTTAAAGAGGCAATAAATAGAAATGACAAAGATGCTCTCTTTAGCAATTTAAGTGTTCTTATGTTTGAAAATGAGACAGATTTCATGATGGCTCTTAATACAGGCGGAGAAGTACTGATACGTGCTGAAGATAAAGAGCAATTTGGTGATAGTATGGCTGATGATCCTGTTGTTTGGAGAGCTCTTGACGGAAAAGCTGTTGTTACAATCTTTTCAGAAGAAGGAGTGACCATACCAAAAGTTTCCATTAAAGCATCAAGTCCTATTATTGATGCTTCAAAAACAGGAGAGCCAGAAATTATTGGAGCTGTAGTTACAGGATATTTACTTGATCTTGCTTTTGTTGATGGTATTAAAAATATTACAGGTCTTGATGTAATGGTTTTTGCTGATAATACTATTTCAGCCACTACATTTGCTTCGCCAGAAAGCCAGATTAGAATGATTGGCGTTAAGGAATCTGATGATAATGTTTTAGATACTGTTCTTAAAAAGGGTAATAATTTTACAGGCACAGTTTCAATTTTTAATCGTTCATTTCTTGCTGCATATATTCCACTTCAGGATGTTGAGGAGACAACTATTGGAATGTTATTCACGGGAAAATCAAAAGGTTCAATTCTTGATGTAGCTAGTGAAACAATGCAGGTTACTTTCCTAATTTCAATCCTTTTAATGATATTTTCAATATTGCCTTTATGGTGGCTAGCAAGATTTATCTCCTATAATCAGAATATATAGATTATGCGTAATAAAAAACCTCCGATATAAATCGGAGGTTTTTTATTATTATTTCTTCTTTTGTATTTCTTCTTCAGATTTAATCTTAGTTGTTTTTTCTAATACTCGCTTACCTGCTTCAGGAGAAGCAGCTTTTGGAATCTCTTTAGAATGTGTATATCCTCTTAATACTTCTTTAACTTTCATAATTACTTCATCTGGTCTATAAGCTGATTTTACTAAGTATGCAACAGCTCCAAGTTCAAGCCCTCGTTCAATATCTGTTTGGGATCCGCCTAAATTAGTCAAAATAATAATAGGAGTATCTGATATCGCAGGATCTGATTTTACTCTTTCTAGAACTTGTAGGCCATTTAATTTTGGCATCATAATATCTAAAAGGACTATATCGGGTTGGAATGATCTAATTTTAACAAGCCCATCTTCGCCATTAACAGCTACCTTTACTTCATTATTATCATTAATGAGCTTTCTTTGGTACATTCTAACCATTAATGGGTCATCTTCTATAAGTAATATTTTAGCCATAAGATTTTAGTTTATTTAAATATATTATACTTCTTAATTATTAACAAACACAAGGAAAGTTATCCACATTTTAATTTATTAGCTATTTAGCATATTTGGAATCTACGCGAGGAAGCTCAAATGAAAATGTGGATCCCTTTCCTATACCAGGAGATTCAGCCCAAATTTTTCCTCCTAATTTCTTAACAAGATTTGATGCGATATTAAGACCTAGTCCAGTTCCTTTTATATTTCCAACAATACCTGTGTCAATTTGAGGGAATCTTTTGAAAAGTTTGTTTTGATCCTCTTTGTTAATTCCAATTCCTGTATCTTTAATTGAAATTAATATTGAATCTTTTTTAGCACTAGCGCTAATCGTGATTGAGCCATTTTTTGGCGTAAATTTTAAGGAGTTTCCTATAAGATTATCAATGATTTGGAAAATTCTTGCGCGATCTGAGAGAATATCTGGAATTTTTGAAGGATGTTCAATATTGATAGTTATATTTTTTTCTTTAGCAATTATAGCAAACTCTTTTTTAATTTTTTTAAGAAGAGCGATAACATCAATATTTTCTAATCTGAATTCTATACGACTGGTTTCTATGCGAGAAATATCAAGCATATCATTTACAAGTTTTGTTAATCGATCAGCTCCTAAAAGCGCGTCTCCAAGATATTCTTTTGTTTTTTTAGGGATTTCTCCTGTTTCCCCTTTTAATATCATATCCAAATTTCCACGTATAACATCAAGAGGAGTGCGAAGTTCGTGATTAGTTACACGAATAAATTCGTCTTTGGATTTGGATGACTCTTGGAGATTTTTAATTTGCGATTTAAGACTTGAAATTTGTTCTTGTTCAGTAGTCATTATCTTGCTTTACTTTAATTTTTGATTTTGCTAGATGGAATTTTACTTTATCAACAACTTGTTTTAAAGAAAAATCTGTTTTTATTAAATAATCTATAGCGCCAAGTTCCTTGCCTTTTTGGATATCTGTTTTTTGGCCGAGAAAGGATAAGATAATAACAGGAATTTTTCTTAATTGATCATTCATTTTTAATTCTTTCAGTACTTCAAAGCCGTTTTTATTCGGAAGAATCAAATCAAGTAAAATTAAATCTGGATTTTCTGCTTTTGCTTTTTCTAATCCTTCATTTCCATCAAGAGCTGTAACGATTTCAAGATTTTCTTGCTCCAAGCTGTCTTTGTAAGCACGAACAATAAATTCATCATCTTCTATTAAAAGTATTTTTGGCTTTTTATTTTCTTTGTTCATAAGACCATTATATCATGTGTAAAAAAAATAGCAAACACCTGGACATGGCTGGTATAAATCATTGACCTATAACAGAAAGAATTATAAGATAATAATTGAATCGCGGGTATCGTATAGCGGTTATTATCTCAGTTTTCCAAACTGATGACGGGGGTTCGACTCCCCCTACCCGCTCAAGTAATTTTGGGTTCTCACCCTCACGGGTGACCACCCGTTAGGGTGGGACTCCCCCTACCCGCTCCAGAATTAAAAAAATTACGTAATCTGTTACGTAATTTTTTTAATAAAATTAGATTTCTAAATTCTTATTTTACAGCGTCTTTTAGAGATTTACCTGCTTTGAATTTAGGAACTGTTGTTGCTGCAATTTTAATTTTTTCTCCTGTGCGAGGATTAACTCCTTGTCTGGCTTTTCTTTTTGAAACGCTAAAAACTCCAAAACCAGTTAAGGCAACTTTATCGCCTTTTGATAATGCTTGAGTAATACTGTCAAAAACTGCTGCAACTGCTTCGCTAGCTTCTTTTTTAGAACAGCATCCTTTAGCTACGGATTCGATTAATTCGTCTTTTGTCATATATTGTTAAAATTATTAATTATTAATATATTGATAGATCGACCTTTTGAAGATAATTATTATAAAGTTATCAACAAGCGCATTTTATCAAGGTTTTTTCTAAAGAGCAATAGTCTTTTGTAATTGTTTAATTTCTTTTGTTTTTCCATTTTTGTTGTTTTCTAGTAGGACGGCATTAACTATTACTGGGCCTTGGGCTATTTCAAATTTTGTTTTAATCTGTGTAAGAAATCTCTTGATAGCTATATCTTTGTCCATTCCGAGGCTTGAATCTTTAGATCCAACCATTCCTACATCAGAAATATAAGCAGTCCCATTTGTTAATATGCGGGCATCAGCTGTTGGAATATGCGTATGCGTTCCTAAGACAGCTGAAACTCGGCCGTCTAAATGCCAGCCCATGCAAACTTTTTCAGAAGTTGCTTCGGCATGAAAATCAACAATTATAATATTTGCTTCATCTTTTATTTGTTCAAGTATTTCATTGGCTTTTGTAAAAGGATTGTCATATTGTTCGCTCATGTATGTCTGGCCAATTAAATTTATAATTATAACTTTTTTAGAGCCGATTTCAAGAATATAATATCCACTTCCAGGAGTGTCGCTTGGATAATTAGCAGGTCTAATTATATGATTTTTCTTATTTTCCAATAAAGATATTGTTTCTTTTTGGTCAAAAGAATGGTCGCCTAAGGTAATTAAATCTACGCCTATTGATAATATCTCGTCTAGGCATTTTTTAGTGATTCCTTTGCCATGAGAAGAATTTTCTCCATTAGCAATAATTAAATCTGGTTGATATTTGTTTTTCCACTCAGGTAGAATCTTTTTTAAAGCTTGTCTGCCTGGCCGACCTACAATATCGCCGAAGAATAGAACATTCATATTTTATCTTGCGTATTCTATGATCCGCGTTTCTCTAATAACATTTATTTTTATCTCTCCTGGGTATCTTAGTTCTTGATGTATTTGTTCAGCGATTTCTTTGGCTATTTTATGCGCTTCTATATCGCTTACTTTTTCAGGATGAACAAAAACGCGTACTTCCCTTCCAGCTTGTATAGCATAGGATTTTTCTACACCAGCAAAAGAATTAGCAATTGCTTCTAAGCTTTCTAATCGTTTTAAGTATGCTTCAACAGTGTCTTTTCTAGCTCCCGGGCGCGCGCCAGAAATTGCGTCAGCTACTTGGACAATGATTGCTTCTAAGCTCTCATAAGGATATTCTTCGTGATGTGATTGCATAGCTTCAATCACGCTTTCTTCGACATTAAATTTTTTTAATATTTTTCTTCCGATTTCCACATGAGAACCTTGTATTTCATGATCAACCGCTTTTCCAATATCGTGGAATAATCCTGCTTTTTTCGCGATACTTACATTTGCTCCTAATTCAGAAGCTATAGTTCCTGATAAATGGGCAACTTCTAATGAGTGCAAAAGCATATTTTGCCCATAGCTTGTTCGGAATCTTAATCGTCCTAAAAGTTTGATTAATTGAGGATTTAATCCTGGGACTCCGACATCATATACAGCTGCTTCTCCAGCTTCTTTTGTTTTTTCAGAGATTTCTTCACGGGCTTTTTCAACCATTTCTTCAATACGAGCTGGTTGTATTCTGCCATCAAGAAGTAATCTATCTAAAGCTAATTTTGCTATTTGTCTGCGGATTGGGTCAAATCCAGACACAACAATAACTCCTGGAGTTTCATCAACTAAAATTTCTACTCCGGTTAATTTTTCTAATGTTTTAATATTTCGTCCTTCTTTTCCTATTATTCTGCCTTTAAGTTCATCATTAGGCAGATCAACAGAGGTTGTTGTGATTTCGCTAGATTGCGAAGCAGCATATCTTTGCATTGCCAAAGCAAGAATTTCTTGGGCTTTTTTATTCAATTCTTCTTTTCCTTCTTTTTCCAGCCGAAGCATTTTTTCCATTAATACTTGTTGGCATTCTTTTTCAGTGACAGATAAAAGCTCTTCTTTTGCCTGTTCTTTGGTTAGATTTGCTATTTTTTCTAAGTCCCTGATTTGTTTGTCTTTAAGACCTATAAGTTCTTCTTTGATTTTCTTTACTTTATGGACTTTGATTTTAAATTTAGAGTAACTTTGTTCTAATTGATCATTTTTTTGGTCAATATATTGTTCTTTCCTGGACAACCTTTCTTCTGTGTTTATTTGTT
>JBHPFQ010000027.1:0-6477 GCA_042571625.1 Patescibacteria group bacterium
ATTCAATTCAGTTAGAAATAAAGCAGATAGATTTATCTATTCAAGAATGTGAGCTTAATATTCAGGAAATGGAAGATAAAATCGTAGATTTAGAAGATCAAATTGAGAAAAAGAAAGATATTTTGGCAGAGTATATTAGAACAGTTGAAGAGTATGACAGAGATAATCTTTTAGAAATCGTTTTAAAAAAAGATAATTTTTCTGATTTTTTTGACGAAATAAATTCTTTAGAAAATACTCAAAAAGGAATACAATCTATTTTGATAAATATTAGAGAGTTAAAAGAAAATTCCTTAAAACAAAAAGAAGATAAAGAAAATGAATTAGGAGAGAAGTCGCAATTAAGATCATTACAGCAGATTCAAAAAAAAACAGTTGTTCAAAAACAATATCAAAAAGAAGATTTGTTAAGAGAGACTAAAGGTAAAGAAAATGCTTTTCAGGAAATGATTAAAAGTAATAAAGAAAGTATAGCTTACATTCGTGAACAGCTTTCTTTATTGGATAAATATAATATTACTTTAGAGGATGCTGTTCAAAATGCTATTTTGGTTGCTTCCAAAACAGGTCTTAGACCAGCTTATCTTTTAGGGGTTTTAGAAGCAGAATCTCGTTTGGGATTAAATGTAGGCACGGGTAATTGGAAAGATGATATGTATGATTGTTATAGAGAGCTTGGATATATAACAAAAGCAGAACAGATGAAAAATGCTTTTCATCAGATTTGCCAAGAGCTCGGCTTAAATCCTGATTTACAGCCAGTATCAGCTGAGCCGTGGTATGGATGCGGAGGAGCTATGGGAGTAGCTCAATTTATGCCGACTACATGGATGGGATATAGAGATAGAGTAGCTGAATTAACCGGACATAGTTCGCCCAATCCTTGGAATCATTTGGATGCTTTTATGGCGGCTGGAATTAAATTAGCAGATGCAGGCGCTAATCAGCGTACAGAAGCAGGCGAGAGAAAAGCATATGCAACATATTTGGGTGGAAGTAATTGGCAAAAATGGGTCAATAATAAAGTTACAGATTATGTTATAAATTTAGCTAATAAATTCCAGAAGGAATATTTTGATTAGCTAATTAGTAGTAAATTATTAATAGCAAAAACCCACTAAAGGTCTTTAGTGGGTTTTTGCTTAGAAAGAACTATTTGAAAGTACTATATTTTATATTATTATATTTCACTAATGACTAACGAGCTGAATTGTTCTATAACTTTTAATTGTTCTTTAGTCAGGTTAGTCGATGAATTAATAGCTTCATTAATTAAGTTCTCGGAAATCTCAATTTCTTCTCCAACTCCAAGTGTTTTTGAGCCAATCTTATCTTTAATGTAATCTTCAATATATATTTTGTGCTCTTTAGTTAAATTATCTGATTGCGTTTGTTGATTGTCTTCAAGATAGTTCTTAAGAGCTTTTCTTGCTAGATGGGTTACTCCTTCTCCTTTTTCTGTTTTTATAGTTAATGTTTTGACGTCTGCTTTTTTTTCTGGGAGGATTTCAGGAGTATTAACTGTTAATTTATCAATTATTTGTTGATCGTTATTTACAATTTCATCTGATACTTGTTGTTCTGTATTTTCTGCTTCTGTTTCTGCTTCTGTTTCTGCTTCTGTTGAAATAACATTAACAATTTGATTTTCTTCCGGCTCTAAAAGAATACTGGCTTGCTGATTTTTTTGAGTAGCATATAAATAAATACCACTTGCTAAAATCGCAAGAGCGACAATTGGAAGAATAACTGAACTGCCATATTTATTTAACCATTCTTTTAATCCACTTCCCCAGCCATTTGATTCCATTAGTTCAAATTGTGGAGAATTTTCAGAATTCTGTCCAAAGTCGTGAGTTTGTCTTTCTGAATCGTTCATAATAATGTTTCCTTTCTGTAATTTTTTTTCGACCTTTATCCCTCCGTTTCTGATTTATATTTCAATAATTACTGGTAAAACCATCGGACGTCTTTGTGTTTGAGTATAAAGGAATTTCCCGATTTTGTCACGTATATTATCTTTAACATAATTCCAATTAGCAGTATTTTCCGAGGAAGAAGTTTGAGCAACAATTTCTTTGATTCTTTTCCTTGTTTGAGAAAGCAATTCTTTTGATTCTCTTAAATAGACAAATCCTCTAGAAATAATATCTGGTTCTCCATGAACTTTGCCGGTTTTGCTATCAACAACAGCTATAATAACAAACATACCATCTTGAGCCATAGCTTGTCTATCCCTTAAAACAATCTGTCCAACATCGCCAACTCCTAAGCCATCAACCATAACATAATTTGCAGGTATTTGCTCTTTGGTTAGTTCAATGCTATTTTCATCAATCAGTGTTACTTGGCCGTTATTAGGTATTACTATATTTTTAGTTTTAACTCCTGTTTCTTGCGCTAACTGAGCGTGTATTTTAAGCATATAATAATTACCTTCAATAGGAATGAAAAATTTTGGTCTAATCAAATTCAGCATTATTTTAAGATCCTCGCTTGGAGCGTGTCCTCCAGCATGAACATCCATCATATTATAGTTAATAACTTCTACCTCTTTTCTACAAATCGTATCTCTGAGATTTTGAACGCTTCTTTCGTTTCCCGGGACGACAGAAGAAGAGAATATAACAGTATCTCCTGGATGCAATTTTAAGAATCTATGCCTATCGTTTGCTAATCTCATTAATACAGCATTGCCTTCTCCTTGTGCGCCAGTGCATAGAATCAATACTTTATCATCTGGGAGCCCATTAGCTTCTTGAGGCTTTATAAGAGTACCTTTTTTAACTTTAAGATATCCTAATTCTTTAGCAATTGCTACGTTATTTTTCATGCTGTATCCATCAACAACCACTTTGCGTCCTAATTTTTCAGCTAATTTTATTACTATTTGAGCTCTAGTTAACAAAGAAGCAAAAGTAGCTACAACAATTCTTCCTTTTATGCCTTTGAATAAATCTTCTAGATTTTTTCTAATTGTTTTTTCCGATAAAGAGTGTCCTGGAGTTTCCGCGTCCGTGCTGTCTGCCATTAATAATAAGACTCCTTCTTTTCCTATTTTTGCGATTTTATCTAAGTCGGCTGGTTCTTCATTGATTGGATCTCGGTCAAATTTGAAATCTCCTGTATGAACTATATTTCCAACTGGCGTGCGTATTATTATGCCCATACTATCTGGAATATTATGGTTAACATGGAAAAATTCAACTTTAAAACACCCCAATGTTATTTTGTCATTGATTTTTACTTCTTCAATATTTAGTCTTGGTGATTGAGGAAAATCTTCCTGTCGCTTGAGTATCATTCCACGCGTTAGAGCAGCAGTATAAATAGTTGGATTGCCAAGACGACCCATTGAATGGGGGATGGCTCCTATATGGTCGTAATGGCCATGCGTTATAATAACGCCTTTTATTTTATCTCTTTTATCTTTAAGATAAGCAGTATTTGGAATGATATAATCAATTCCATGCATATCTTCTTCTGGAAATTGAAGCCCCATATCAATGATAATAATATCATTATCATATTCAATAAGCATCATATTTCTTCCGACTTCTTCCATACCTCCCAAAGGGATGATACGAAGTTTATTTTTTTGTATATTTTTTTTCATAGTTTTTTTGAATTGCGAATTACATTCTTTTTGTCATTTCGACCGAGCGTAGCGAGTGGAGAAATCTCATAATTATCGTTAGTTGATGAGATTCCTCGACTCGCCTTCGGCTCGCTCGGAATGACAATCTGGGAATATTTCGTAATTTAAGGTAATTTATTGACTTGTGCCGAAGGCGGGAGTTCCACCCTCACGGGTGGTCACCCGTAGGGTGAGAACCCTTTTTAATTATCTATAGCTTGTGCCGAAGGCGGGAGTTGAACCCGCATAGACCGAAGTCCACAGCGACCTGAACGCTGCGCGTCTGCCAGTTCCGCCACTTCGGCATTATTCAAACCTTAATTCAGGAATATTTGAATAATTTTTATTTTTAATCCATTTTAGTTCGCCATTCTCTTTAATGGCAAAATAGCAAAGCCCTTGTTTTTGTTTGATATAATCATAAACATTAACGCAATCTTTATTTATCCAGTTAGATGTTTTAAGATCGCTGTTTCCAATGTTAATCATTATATGGCTATAATTAAGCGGAATAGTTATTTTATCTGTGGCTTTAGCTTTAACAGCGTACACATCTTTAATTTTATTGTTTTCAATTTTTTGCATTAAGAATATTGCTTCGCCTTCAAGAACTTCATAATTCTCTGTATAATCAGAATGGATATGCCCAGCTGTTTTGTTGTATTCCTTTCCAAGCATTAAGGATTTTAAAACAGTAATATCATATCTTAAATTATCTTTTTCATTTTCATCTAATCCGCGGTACATATAATACAATTCTAAATCAGGGTTGGCTGTTTTTAGCCAATCTTTGTCAAAAATAACTTCTTTCATATCTTTAAGGTGGCGGATGTTTGGTTTAATGTTTTTCAATTCTTTTTGTATTAATATACCAATTTTCTATTTGGCAAAATCTTTGCGACGGGAGAGAAAGTTTTCCTAATGAAATTCCCTTAACTTTATTATCAACTGAATATAAATAAGTCGGGCTATATAAGAATATTGCTGGAGCGTCTTCAGCAACTAATTTCTGAAATTCTTTATATTTCTCAATTCGTTTTTCTGGATCTAACTCTTGCCGTCCGTCTTCTAACAATTTATCAGCGTCTTTATTCTGGTACATAGACAAATTAAGACCTGGGTCTTTTTTTTGTGAAGAATGCCAGAATGCGAATGGGTCAGGGTCTGCTCCAAGAATTTCTCCGAAAAGTAGAGCTTGATAATTTCGCGTTTTAATATAGTCATAATTCATTGACATTGGGTCGATTATTTCTAAATTTACTATAGCTCCTACCTTTTCCCATTGCTCTTTTAATAATTCAGCTGCTCCATTTAATTCCGGCCAGTCAGTAGTAATAAGATTTATTTCCAATTTAACAGGTTCTTCATCATCAGAATCCATTTCTTTATCAAGAATTCCATCATCATCAGTATCTGTCCAATAACTTTCTTCTAAAAGTTCTTTGGCTTTTTCTAAATCAAAATCAAAATTTATATCTTCTAAATCAATAAGAAGAGGGGAATTAATTATCGTTCCTTGATTTTGTAAAACTTTTTCTAAAATCTCCTTTTTATCGGTTGCATAACGCAAAGCTGTTCTAACGCTTTTATCGGAGAGTGGCTTGCTTTCTGTCTGATTGAAAAATACAGCGTGGTATATCGGCATATTCAGGGAATAAACATTTGTATCCTTATTAATTGTAGGTTGGTTTATCGCAGATATTGGCGTAAAACCATCTATCTGTCCTTGTTTATATGCGTTTATTAGATCTATATGACTGTTATAGAATTTAAAAATAACTGTTTCTATAAATGGATTTAAATTGCTTCCTTCATGTCTTACAAGAGTTATTGATTGTATTTCTCCTTCCGCGTTTTTATTTAAATCCTTAAATTTATAAGGGCCAGAGCCGATAGGGTTAAAAAGGTTATGATCTGCTAATTGGAAGTTTTGTCCGGAAATGCCTGCCCATAAATGTTTTGGCAAGATTCCGAATGTTAAATTATGAAGGAAAGGGGCATATGGATTCTGTATGGTAAACTTAACAGTTAATTCATCAATTTGCTCTATTGCAATTCCGTCCCAAATTATTCTTAAAGGACTTCCATATGCTTTGTCTTGGATTGTTTTTATTGTAAAAATTATGTCTTCGGCTGTTAATCTTTCTCCGTCATGCCAATTTATATTGTCTTTAAGTTTAATTTCGTAAACTAATCCATCTTCACTTATAGTATAGCTTTGCGCAATGCCAGGAACAATATTACCTTGGTTGTCGTATGTGAATAATCTTGAGAATATAATTTCTGCTAAATCTCTATCAACATCATTTGTTTGCGATAGAATAGGATTGATATATCTTGGCTGTCCTAATAATCCTTCTGTATATTTACCTCCTATTTTTGGTTCTGTTTGGGTTTGGCTTAAATAA
The DNA here is from genome assembly GCA_042571625.1 of Patescibacteria group bacterium. Lineage (GTDB taxonomy): Bacteria > Patescibacteriota > Minisyncoccia > Portnoybacterales > UBA2143 > JBHPFQ01. The sequence goes on from JBHPFQ010000027.1 coordinate 6,046, forward strand.
TTATTAAAAATCAAAATGCAAGAACATATTATAATTACAGCAACAAATCCGCGCATTATCCATCGTTCGCGCGGTACTAATACTTTTGGTATACACAATATCTGTCGCCAAGATGGCAACTTTTTGTTAGTTTTAGAATTTGCAGAGCGTTTTGTAATGTTCTTAATTTTGCTTTTCCAAAAAGATATGAATTTGTTAAATTGAGTACGAATAGAAAAATACAGCTGTTATTTGCGTTATTAGTATATTTAATTTATACAAATAAGCTGATAAAGCTGGTAATAATAAATAAAAAAGCTAAAACAATAGTGGCGTTGTAGATGATTTTTTCAAATCCACGTTTGGTATAATAGTTTCCGCCTCCTCCGCCTCCGCCGAAAATAGCCGAACCGCCACCGCTTCGCTGTTGAAGCAGTATAGTAGCAATTAATC
>JBHPFQ010000028.1:0-6278 GCA_042571625.1 Patescibacteria group bacterium
GCTATATTTTATATATTTTTTTGTATCGTTATTTTTAATTATATATTAACTACTGATTTAACTCAGTATTTAACTCAGTAGTTAATTTTCGGCTAGTTTTTTCCATTCTTCTACTGAAAGTGTTTCAGCTCTTCTTTTTGAATCAATTCCTGCTTTTAAAAGCAGATCTTTGGGTAGATTATTTCCTAATTGTTTTCGTGGAGAAGAAAATCCATTTCGTACAATTTCAAAAAAACTTTCAATATTAATTTTTGGTTTAATAATATTGAAAATTTGAATAATTGCTGAGTCAACTTTTGGCGCTGGCCAAAAGGAATTTTTAGAAACATAAGAAATAATTTTTGGGATACTATATAATTGGACAGCAATAGATAAAATTGACATTTCAGGCGGTTTTGAACAAATTCTTTTAGCGACCTCTTTTTGAACCAATAAAATCAATTCCTTCGGAGGATTTTTAGATTCAAGAAATTTGCGTATTATTGGTGAAGTTAAATAATACGGAATATTTGCAACGATCTTATATTCTTTTAAATAATCAAAATTTATTTTTAGAGCGTCATCTTTAATAATTTTTATATTTTTATATTCTTTTAATTCATTTTCTAATATTTCAGCCATTTTAATATCTTTTTCTATGGCAATAACTTTTTTAGTTTTCTTAGCTAATTCTTTTGTGATTATGCCTAACCCAGGACCGATTTCCAAAATAATATCAGTTTTTTCAACTGTTTTAACCATTTTCTCAACAATACCTTTATTGATTAAGAAATTTTGTCCAAGTACTTTATTTGGCTTGATATTGTATTTTTGAATTAATTCTTTAGTATTCATAACTATTAAAATTAACCAAATGCTCTGGAAGATTTAAAATAAATCTTGATGGAGGATTGATAACTGTTTGGCCGAATATGCGTCGCTGGCGGGCAAAAGTCATATATACTTTTTGTTTTGCTCTTGTTAATGCTACATAGCATAAGCGACGTTCTTCTTCTAATTGACTGTTGTCAAATAAGCTTCTTGAATGCGGGAATATTCCATCTTCGCATCCGATTATAAAAACAACTGGGAATTCCAATCCTTTTGCGCAATGGATAGTCATTAGATTAATTGAGCCGTAGTTTTCATTAATAGCATCCTGTCCGCTTATTAGAGCAATTTCTTCTAAAAATTTTTCTAATCCTATTGGTGGTTTGTACTGATTGTATTTATTCGCGACAGTAAAAATTTCTTGGATATTTTCCCAGCGTTTTTCTCCATCTTCTTTTTTATTATTTTTTTTAATATATTCTTCATAATCAATTTTTTTAATAATAAAACTAATTAATTCAGTAAGTGATAATTTTTGACTAGCTTTTTGAAATTCTTGCATAAGATCAAAAAAGCTTTGCAAGCGTTTATCATCTTTTGCGATAGCGTTTATGTTTTGTTGTTTGACATATCTTGCTAGTCGTCGCGGAGGAGTATTTATGATTCTTTGTAAGCTGATTATGTCGTCGGGGTTAGAAATAAATTGTAAATAAGATAAAATATCTCTAATTTCTTTTCTATCATAAAATTTTACAGAGCCAATTATTTTATAAGGTATGTTAGCTTTTAAAAGCGATTCTTCTATTGCTCTGGATTGAGCATTGGCGCGATATAAGATAATTATATCTTTTAAGTTATATCCTTGGTTTATAAGATTATCTATTTCAATTGTTATAAAACTTCCCTCCTCTTCTTCATTAGCTGTTTCGTTAATATTTATTAAATCTCCTTCTTTATTTTCAGTCCAAAGATTTTTTTCTTTTCGCTGGGTGTTTTTTGTAATTAGATAATGACTTGCTTCAAGTATATTTTTAGTTGATCGGTAATTTTGCTCCAGCGTAATTGTTTTAGTGTTAGGATAATCTTTTTCAAAATTAAGAACATTACGAAAGTCAGCTCCTCGCCATGAATAAATGCTTTGGTCTGGATCTGCTATAATCCATATATTTTGGTATTTTTTAGCTAATAAATTAATCAGAATATATTGGCTGTGGTTGGTGTCATGGGCTTCGTCAACTAAAATATATTTCCATTTTTCTTGATATTTTTCTAAGATATCTAGATTTTTCTGAAAAAGTTGAACTGTTAGCATGATTAAATCGTCAAAATCCAAAGCGTTTGCTTTTTTAAGTTTTTTTTGATATTCAGAATAAATTTTAGCTACTGTTTGTGGAAAATAATCTGATGCTTTTTCCTGATATTCTTGATAATTTATTAATTCATTTTTTGCATTGGAAATCGCTGATTGTATTGCATTTGGTTTAAATTGATCAGGGCTTATTTCCAAATCTTTAAGAATTTGTTTCATTAAAGAGAGCTGGTCTGCTTCGTTATATATAACAAATTGTTTTTTATAATCTAATTTATCTATTTCTCGTCGCAAGATTTGAAGGCAGATAGCGTGAAAAGTTCCTATATCTGGGATATTATTATTTTTAATAAGATTTTTTACTCGTTCTTTCATTTCTTGTGCTGCTTTATTTGTGAAGGTAACAGCTAGAATATTTTTAGCTGGAATTTTTTGTTCAATAAGATGAGCAATACGATGCGTTAGACATTTTGTTTTCCCGCTTCCAGGACCAGCAATAACTAAAACAGGTCCCTTTATTAGAGCGACCGCTTGTTCTTGTTTTGGATTAAGCGAAGAAAGTGTATTCATGTTATTCTATTTCTTGCCATAATTCAACTCCCCAGCTTCCTCCTGTTCCGCTGGTGAATCGCATATCAGATAGGCCAGATTCGTAAGATATTGTTGCATTGTTGTCTAATGAGAGTTTATATCCAGTTGCTTCTCTAACAGATATATTATTATGTAGGCGGATTAATCCTGCCGTGGTATAGAAAACAGCTCCTTGAGCATTGTTATAAATATCAATAGCTGGATCAGAGTTATCAAGAGAATTATTTGTAGATAAAAGCATAATATAACTTCCAGTTGTTCCTGATCCTTGAATGTTTACATTATTTTGAATGTTGATTTTCCCATCACTTAATATAATGCCACTATTTGATCCAAAATTACTATCTAATTTTAATGTAGTGTTATTATTTGTAATAATATTTCCTTCAACATAAATTATTCCAGTAATATTAAGCGTAGAATTATTATTAAGGATCATATTTCCTGTAATTTTTATAGGACCTAAGGATTGCGTTTCGCTTATGGCGAGTATATAGTCGCCAGAAATAGTTCCTCCGGTTATAGCATCATTTTTCCAATCATTAATTTGAGCATCATCAATAGGCATGCTTGAACTTGCTATTTCGCTAATTATTTCTAAGGAATCATAATCGCAATTAGTTATACTGCCATCGCTAAGAGAATAAAGAGTATTTGTTATATTAGAATTAACGCAAGAATAAGCATAAGCGTCTTCGCCTATACTAATGCCATTGATTTCGTTATTATTAGAAACTATAGCTGTTCCTGTTATATTTCCGCTTCCTGTAATAGCTCCATTGGAGAAAACATTGCCTTGTATAATACTCCCATTTCCCATTTCTATTCCTCTTTCTCCTGCTTGCGCGCCATAGTAAAAAGAAATTTGATCAGTTGTAACAGTATAAACAGCGCTTGTTTTTCTAATTCTATTGTCTGTATCACCTCGTGAAGTAATAGTTCTTGAATTCCCTATAAGTTCCGACATTTGTATTGTAGCAGAACTATTATCTATAGTTAATGTGTTTGAGCTGGGAGTTTGCATATTTTGTTTTAATCGATATATATAATCTTCAATCCCAGCTTCTGAAGCATAATAGCTTTGAGCCGATTTTATTTTATTCTGAGCATCGTAAAAACTATTTATAGTTAAATAACTTAACCCAGCAGCAATAATAGAGCTGATAGATAAAATAGTTATGGTTATAAATAGTAGTGTAAATCCTTTTTTATTATTCATTTCTTAATACAGCGGAAGATGTTAATGTAGTTGTAGCATTGTAAGCTGTTTTTGCGCTTGTATTATCATAAATAGCAGTAAGATTAATTTGAACTGATTGGGTATCTCCAGCAGTTATAAAATTAAAAACTAAATTATTAATTTTTATATCTTCAGAAGTTAATAGCATTCCTTCTGTATTCTCTCTTTTAAAACAAATATGTTCATTATCGTCAAGATAAAAATCTATGTATGTTGTTTCTTCGTTATCTGGTAGATTATATTGAGTTCTTAAGCTAAGCTGTCCTGGATGACTGCCGTCTACGTTTGTAGAATTATAAATAGCTTGAGCATGTTTAATTTCCCATGTCATTATTTCCATGGCGCGTTGGGAATTATCTAAAACATGTTTCTTAATTCTTGATTTTGTTTGTACTTTTATTAAATTCATTATAAAAGTAGTTAAAATAATTGAAATAACAATAAAAACAGAAGCATAAATAATGAGCTCTATTAGAGTGAAGCCATTTTTTTTTATTTTATTCATTCCAATTTGTTAAATATGTTGATAAACTAGTTTGTTTAGTTCCTCCCTTATTATCCCATTCTACAAATATCTGTATTTTTTTTGTTCCTGAATCAAGAGATCCGTCATCATAGGTTATATTATCGTTAGCGTCGCGATTAACTTGTTCAAAACGAATTCGCCGAGTATATATTCCATTGATTAATCCAGGATTGGTTGTCGTTAATATCCAATTTCCTGCGGAAATATTCAAGTAGTAATCTATTCCAGTAGTTAAAGAGGAAATATCGTTCCAATTCCCATTTCTAATTCCACGAATTATTTCTATGGCTTCGCTTGCTAATCCTATCGCTTGCGTCTTTATATTATTTTGTTCCTGTATTGAGTAATTATATCTTGCTAATTCTGAAAATCCCCAAAAAGCTATTGTTATTACGGCAATACTCACAACTGCTTCAATAATAGTAAATCCATTTTTTGTTTTTTTAGTCATATTTATTGTGCTTCTGCTATCCCTCCAAATGATTCAATAGTAGCATCTCCATTTGCTGTATAGGAAATAATATCCTTAGCGTCTATTAGTATTTCTAATGGTTTGTTATTATTATCTTGATCTCGGTGAATTGACAATATTGTATTAGTCGCATCTAAAAAAACAGTGTGTATAATTAATTCTTGGTTTTGCCCATTAACATCTATAGTATCAGACCAATTAAATTCAGTTTGACCGACATTAAAATAATTTGTCATATCGATATCGGTATTAACTTCTGTAGTATCTGGAAAATTAAGCGTAAGTGTTGTTGCTCCCTGAATAGTCCATCCAAGAGTAAGATTAAGATGTCGTGTATCAGTTATGCGATTTGTGTTGCAACATATTATTCCGCTTGATTCTAATTCAGTATTACCTAAAGAAGTTATAGTAATTGTTTTCTCATTGGACGGTTCTAAGATAATTCTTAATCCAATAGTACCATTTTGATCAGTTTTGCCACTAATTTTTTGAAAGATTACTTCAGATCCAGAGCCAGTTAAATTAATATTGTATATTTCTATACGATCTGGTAGAGAATATTCTTTATTATTAGGATCTCCTGCTAAATAAGAGTTTCCTTTAAATAAAACATATTTATCATTTTCAAAATGAACGCCATATTGGAATGAATCTTCTGATGATAATGTTTTTGCTTGGGCTGTTTGTATAGTTGTTATAATATCATAGGTTGTTTTATCTAAATCAGTTTTTCTAGAAAAATAAATATAGCTGATAGAGCTAATAGACATTAAAATTATTGATATTGTTATAGTGGTTAGAATCTCAATTAAAGTAAAACCATTTTCTTGTAAATGCATATTTTTATATTCCACTCATCATTGAATACATTGGCTGAATCATTGAAATAGCGAATAGTCCTACTGCTGCGCCAACAATTATCATAATAACTGGTTCAACAATTGATGAAAGATTTTTTGTTGTTCGGTCTATCTCTTCTTCATAAAAATCAGCTAAAGTTCTTAAGACTTCTGATAATTTTCCAGTTTTCTCCCCAACTTTAATCATTTGAATAACCATAGGAGGAAAAATATTTTCATGATGTAAAAGCGTGCTACTTAAATCTTGTCCTTTTCTTATTTGAACTGAAGAATTTTCTAAAGCTTCGCGAAAATTTTCATTTTTTAATGTGCGCGAAACGATTTGTAAAGCACTAACAATATCTACCCCACTATCTATTAAAGAGCTAAAAGTTCTGGAAAATCTTGATGAATTTACTTTTTTTATTAATTCGCCAAAAATAGGTAAGTGAAGATAGATTTTATGGAAGATTTTTTTAATAGATTTATTT
>JBHPFQ010000029.1:0-5844 GCA_042571625.1 Patescibacteria group bacterium
GTTATTTTTACAGCTTTTTGCATCATTCATAGCTTTAGCATTTATTATTTTTATTTTATTAAATAATATTATCCACAACCCAATAATTATTTGTATTCCTTACACATTCTTGTATAATTATATTAATGGAAAATATCAAACAGCTTCTACCAATTTTTGCCAGTATCCGAGAAGGAATTATTATTACAGAACCGAACGGCAAAATAATTATAGCAAATCCAGCAACAGAATCTATTACTGGAAATATTCCAGATGATCTTATTGGACACAAAATTCAAGATACGATTATTTTCAAATGTGATAAATCTGATATTTCTTGGTTTTTACCAGAAGCGCTAAAAGGAGACCGCGCTATAAGATTGCCTGATAATTCTTTTCTTGAACAGTCAAAAGATAAAAAAGTTCCGGTAGATGCAATATCTACTCCTCTTTATACACAAAAAGGAGAGTTTAATGGGATTGTTTTAGCTTTACGCGATCTTACTGAGGAATTTAAAGCTAGACAAAAACAATATGAATTCCTTGGCTTTATCACCCATCAGCTTCGCCAACCATTTGGATGTATGAGATGGGATTTAGAAATACTTCAGAAAGAAAAAGACAAACTAAGCCCGAAGCGTCAAGAAATACTTGACGATCTTTTTAGAATTGTCTTAAGATTTATTGATTTTACCAAAGATTTAGTTGACGTGGGAAGAATTGAACGCGGAAAAATTGAATTTAAAAAAGAAAAAATTGATTTACGTAAAATTATTATTAAAACTACTGAAGAATTAAAAGGATTATCTGTAAGTCAAAATGTTGAAATCAGTCTTTCTCCAAAATGTAAAGAAACATCACCTTTATATGTAATGGGCGATTCCGAACGACTCCGAGATGCGCTTTCTAATCTTATAACTAATGCTATTAGATATAATAAACCAAAAGGGACTGTTACGATTGATGTAGAAAAAACCGACATACAAAAAATTAAAAAGATATCTGAAAAAACTATCGGCGCTATTGAAATAGTTACTTATCTTCAACAAGTCAATTTAGAAAAAAATAAACAATTTATTTTACTAACTATTTCCGATACCGGATTAGGAATACCTAAAGATCAACAAAAACAAGTTTTTAATAATTTCTTTAGAGGAGAAAATGTTATTAAAAAAGGATTAAAAGGAACAGGACTCGGACTATCAATTGTTAAAGTAATTATCGAACAAACAAATGGAAGAATATTTTTCAAATCCAAAGAAAATATAGGAACTGCTTTTTATATTGTATTCCCAATTTTATGAGAATCCCAGAAGAAAAACTTAAAAAATTACTAGTTAAGCCAGGACATATACTGGAAGAAGATTTTGATTCCATAGCTGAACAAGCGCGAAGAACAAAAAAAGATATCCAAGATATTTTAGTAGAAAAAGGATTTATTAAAGACGAACAATTAGGAAAACTAATTGCCAATGAGATTAATATTCCTTTTATTCATTTAGATAAAACAAAAATAGATGAAACTGCATTTAAACTGATACCTGAATTAATAGCCCGTTCAAAACAAATAGTCGCTTTCTCAAAAGACAAAAATAAACTGCAAGTAGCTATGGCAGACCCAAGCGATTTAGAAGTGATCAATATGATATCAAAACGCACAGGGCTTAATATAACTCCTTATTTAGCGACTAAAGAAGATATTAAGAAAGCTTTTATAAGATATAAAGAATCTATTGAGGAAAAATTTAAAAAAATATTACTGCAAATTAAAAATCCATCCCTGTCTAAAGAACAAAAAGATGAAACAATGGTTGATATGGTAAATACTTTATTACGCTACGGCCACGACAATAAAGTATCGGATATCCATATTGAACCGCATGTTAAAAAAATACTTATTCGTTTTCGCATTGACGGAGTTATGCATGATGTTTTGAAATTGCCCAAAGATTTATTTGAATATATTCTAACCCGCATTAAGATTATGTCTAAAATGCGCACTGATGTGCATATGGCGGCCCAAGATGGAAGATTTCGTTTTGAATCCAATGAGGAAAAAATAGATGTTCGTGTTTCAGTAGTTCCAGTAACTAAAGGAGAAAATATAGTAATGCGTCTTCTTTCGGCCGCTATACGCGGTTATACCCTAGCAAATATTGGATTAAATAAAAAAGATCTAGATAAAGTTCAAAAGGCTATTAAAAATCCTCATGGAATGATCCTTGTTACCGGACCGACTGGATGCGGGAAAACAACAACTGTTTATTCTGTATTGAAAATCTTGAACACCAGAGAAATACATATTTCTTCTATTGAAGATCCTGTTGAATATGACGTTGAAGGCGTAAGCCAAATACAAGTAAACACTCAAACAAACTTAACTTTTGCCAAAGGACTACGAGCAATCGTCCGACAAGATCCAGATATAATTTTTGTTGGAGAAATTAGAGATGAAGAAACTGCTGAAATAGCTATAAATTCCGCTATGACAGGTCATCTTGTTCTTTCAACTCTGCATGCTAATGACGCAGCAACAACTCCATTCCGTTTTATTGATATGGGAATCAAACCATTTTTAATAGCCGCGACAGTCAATGTGATAATCGCTCAACGTTTATTAAGAAAAATCTGCACCAACTGCCGTTTTTCTTACACATTAGAAAAAAAAGATTCTGAAAAAAAAGAACAAATGAATGAAAAACAAATAATAGAAAGCAATCCTCAAATTAGAAAAACATTTGAAGAAAAAGGATATAAAAATCTTCTTAATATGAGATTATATAAAGGACTTGGTTGCGATGTTTGCAATCATACAGGATATAAAGGGCGAATAGGAATTTTTGAAGTCTTAGAAATGAATGGAGTAATGAAAGATTTAATTGTTAATCGAGCGTCCAAAGATGAAATTGCTAAAATCGCTAAACAACAAGGCATGTCTACTATGATAGAAAATGGAGTAGAACAAGCATTAAACGGCGTTACAACTTTGGAAGAAGTTGCGCGTATTCTTTATGAATAATACAAACAACAAAAAAACAACAAAAAAAACAAGTTTTTTAGATGCTCTTAACATTAACATTGGAAGCGCTAGTTTGGCTAATATTTCATTCTTTGCCCAAACAATGTCAATGATGTTGAAATCAGGCATAACAATGTCAGAAGCATTAACTATCGCTAAAGAATCATCGTCCGGAAAACTAAAAAGTATTTTAGGAAAAGTATCTTTATCAACACAATCGGGTCATTCATTATCATCGTCGCTAAAAGAATATCCAAATGTTTTCTCTTCATTCTTTGTTAATGCGATTAAAATCGGTGAATCTTCAGGCACTCTTACGGAAAACCTTGATAATTTATCAGCGCAATTAAAAAAAGATAGAGCGTTATCTGCCAAAATAAAAGGAGCAATGCTATATCCTGCTGTAGTTTTATCAGCCGCCGCTATAATCGGATTATTAATAGCATTCCTTGTTTTGCCTAAAATCACGCCTGTTCTTGAATCTCTAAGAATAGATCTTCCATTAGCCACACAAGTATTAATCTGGATTTCAAATTTAATAAAAAATCATGGAATTATTATAATAATATGCATCGCTATTATTTCTATTTTTCTGAATTGGTTTTTTAGACAAAAATTCGTACAACCAGCTACTCACTGGATCGCGCTCAGAATTCCGATTGTTAAAGGGATTTCAGGAAATTCAAATCTAAGTCGTTTTTGCAGAACGCTTGGCACGCTTATCAAAAGCGGAATCAATATTGACGAAGCAATAAAAATTACTAAAGATTCAACCTCTAATTTTTATTATAAAAAAGCATTAACTGATATTTATGAACGAACCAGCAAGGGCGTAAAACTTTCAAACAGTTTAAAACAATATAATAATCTATTTCCTCAAGTAGTTATTAAAATGATACGAGCAGGAGAGGAATCCGGAAAATTACATGAATCTCTTATTTTTTTAGCTGATTTTTATGAAGAAAAAGTTGATGTTTCCGCTCAAAGATTATCCGCCACAATAGAACCGATATTGCTTCTTATTCTTGGATTAATAGTAAGCTTTTTAGCTCTATCTATTATATCTCCTATTTTCAAGGCAACTGGAGGAATTAGATAATAAAATTATGAAAGGATTTACTTTCATTGAATTGCTTATAGTTATCGCTATTATGCTCGTAATTGCAGTTGCTGCATCTCCTATTTATGGCAATTTAATGGCATCAAGCCAATTAAATGAAAATACTTCACAAATAATACAAATAGTCAGAACTGCTAGAGAACAATCATCCGCGTGGCTAAATGATTCTGCCCATGGAGTATATTTTAATATTACTGAAAAAAAATATATTCTATACCAAGGAGATTCTTACGCATCAAGAAATACTAATTATGACAGAGAGACATCTCTTGATAGTTCATTATCTCTTTCCACGACTCTAAGCAATAATGAAATTAATTTTTCTAAAGGATTAGGGATGCCCAATAATACAGGCAATATTACTTTATCGCACGACGCAAGCAACAGTAGAATAATCACTATTAATAGTTTTGGAATGACAGAACAGAATTAAAATAGATAAAATACTTAATGAAAAAATCCAAATGCCAAACAGGACAAGGTTTAATAGAAGTTATGCTTGCGATAACTATTTTTGGCCTTATGGCATCTGTTCTAATTTCTATGGCGACAGCAAGTTTTCAAGGATTAGAACAAGGTGGAGAACAAACACAAGCTATAGCACTAGCTCAAGAAGGGATTGAAGCAGTACGCGCTATTCGCGACCGCGCGTGGAATGAAAATACTTATGATCAAAGCGCTGTTGAAATAAATGGTAATGAATGGATATTTTCAGGCGAAGGAACTACTGAAACAATCGGGCAATTTACAAGAACTATTTCTTTTGCAGATGTTTGTCGAGATTCATCAAATGAAATTACTGCCTGCCCAGGTTCTTATATTGATGTTCATAGTAAAGAAATTATTGTTATTGTGGAATGGACTATAAGAGATGGAATTACAAATTACGTTCAAAAAAGAGAATATATTACAAATTGGGATAGTGCTGACTGGACTGAAGATATTACAGATGATTTCATAGACGGAACATTTAATGATACAGAAAACTCAACCACTCTAGGAGACGGTGACGGGGCAGTGATTTTGCAAGGATCGTCATTTACAGTTCTAGAACTTGAAGGATTTGAAATTGATTATGGCAATTGGATTGATGATGCTGGAGATTGTCATTGGACTAGACAGACAGGAGGAACGCCAACAAATAACACAGGACCTGATAACGCCAATACTGATTCATACTATATTTTCACAGAAACATCATCAAAGGTTTGCGAAAAAAACGATACAAGTTCAATTATTGAAGGACCTTCTATTGATGCCAATACTTATACTGCTGATCTTTCTTTTTATTATCATATGTTTGGGACAGATATGGGAACATTACATATTGATGTTTGGAACGGATCTTCTTGGGACTCTGATATTTTTACATTGGCAGGACAACAACAATCTAATGAAACAGATCCTTATATGCAAGCTGTTATTGATTTAGATTCCTATACTAATAACGATATGAAAATACGCTTTCGTTATGACGGAGTATCAGGCGGAAGAGCTGATATAGCTATTGACGATATTGAAATTAACGGAGAACCAAGAAGCTCTGGATATGCTATTTCTGGTGATTATATTTCAAATGGATTCAATGTTATCGCGCCCGCAGTTTTCAATGTTATTGAATGGAGCTGGAACAAATCAAGTCCTGTCTGCGATTCTTGCACTATCAAATTTCAAATTAAAACCGCTCCAGATGTTAGCGGATTACCAGGAACATGGTCAGCTACTT
>JBHPFQ010000030.1:0-5085 GCA_042571625.1 Patescibacteria group bacterium
CCTAAAATCTCAGAAATAGCAACTTTATCCATTCTTAAATATTTTTGAAAAACGCAAAACAAAACAATAAACAATCTACTTGACGCTAAATCAATACCCGGCAAAATATTTAAAGCGATTTGTAACGGAAGATAACAAAAGAAAATTAAAAACCATTCATACATAATCAACTATCTTTTCTAATTAATAATAAAATATCATTGATTGAAAATCCACCAACTAAATATAAAGCGCTAAAATAAACCAAAATTGACAAACCTACTAAAATAAACATATTATATCCAGAAAAAAAGTAAAGAAAAATAGCCATCACAGAAACAGCTAAAATATTTTTTATTACCGATTTAAAAGAAAAAGATGATTTCAATGTTTTATAAATTACAATCATCATTAAAATGGCAATTATAAATTCTGTTAAAACAGTTGTGGATGCTGCCCCATAATACGAATATCTTGGAATAAAAATAAAATTAGCGATCAAATTAACTATCAATCCAATAAAATAAATATAAGTTAAAGTTTTTTGCTTTTCAAGAGATATAATCGTATTAGAAAAAAGAACTTCTAAGAAAATAATACTAGTAGCAATAATTAGAATATTTAAAACTCCAGATGAATGAATAAATGATTTTCCTCCAATAAATATAACTATCTTATCAGATAAGAAAAAAGTCCCTACAACAATAGGAATAATAAACATTAATATAATATCCATTGTTTTTTGACTAATTTGTTTAAATTTTTCCATATCAGAAAAAGCGTATTTAGAAAGTAATGGCATAATTAAACCAACAAGCATAGCTGGGAAAAAAATTAAACTCTCTAATATTTTATAAGCCAAACTGTAAATCCCCACATCAGCAGGCGTTTTCATTAAAGAAAGCATTAATGTATCTAGTTTAAAATATACCATTGTAAAAATAGCAGCCAAGCCAAGTGGTATAGATTTTTTTAATAAATCAAACCAAATTGAAAAATCAAACTGAAAAAATATAGCAATATGCTTTTGAACAAATAGAAAATTAGAAATAAATTGAATAAGTGCGCCAACAGACATCGCCCCAACAATAAATAAAAAACCAAGATTTTTTTGAATAAAAAATAAAACTAAAGCAAGTTGGATAGATCTTCCTAAAATCTCAGAAATAGCAACTTTATCCATTCTTAAATATTTTTGAAAAACGCTTATTAAAATAGCATTGCTTGACAATGCCCAAAATCCAAATGCCCCGATTAAAACTCCTATTTTAATTTCTGTTGAATATGGAAAAAATCTTATTATCAAAGGAGACAACGAAAAAATAACTAAACCAAAAATAAATCTAATCGTGAAAGCATTATTTGCTATTTTTCTTTCATCGGATCCAGGCCTTGATATATCTCTAATACAAATTGAATAAAGTCCAAGATCGGATAAAACAACAAAAAAATATAAAAAAGCTAAGATAATAGCATACTCACCAAAACCAGACTGCCCTAAATAACGAGTAATAATACCTATTATAATTAAAGAAAGGCCCAGACTTATAATCCTAGCCCCTGTAGATATAATTGCATTAAATGCTATTTTTCGCCCAAGCATAATTAAATATCTGGCTTAATTTTTACAACCACCCTTCTTTCTGGTTCATTCCCAACGCTTTCAGTATCAATCAATGGATGGTTAGATAGAGCTAAATGAATAATCCTTCTTTCATAAGCCGGCATCGGCCTTAAAGCTAATGACGATCTTTCCGATAGAACTTGCTTAGCTATATCATCAGCTATTGCATTTAATAAATCAATCCTATGTTTTTTATAATTATTAACATCTATAATAAACTTTGCTTGTCCACCAATCTGCTTATTAACTAAAAGCCGAGCTAAATGCTGAAAAGAATCTAAGTTGCTACCGCCTTGGCCTATTAAATAACCAGAATTTATCTGATCTGTTTGTATATTGACTAGAATACATTCTTCAGACTGTCTGTAGTCAGTTGTTATTTCGCTTTCAAAACCTATTATTTTTAATAAATTTTCTACTGATTTTTTTATAATATCTAAATTCTCCATATGTATTATATATAAATTAAATTGTATTCGGAGTAAAGTATTGCTGAACAATTCCAAATACTGTAAAAACTATCCAATAAAGAGCTAAAGCAGCCGGGAGCTTCCATGCAATATAAACAGTAATTATCGGCATCATAAATGTCATCTGATTCATCATAGATCCCATCATATCCAAACCACCACTTGCCGACTTGTTTTGAGATTGTTTTTTATTAGGCATCATCATTTTTGTTTGAATAAACTGAAATCCACCAGCTAATACGGCTAATATTATATTTCCAGCAGAAGATAAATTCACAATACCTAGAAACATGACATTAAGCGTTTGAGGTCTGCTCACAAAATTATAAAGGACGCTTAATTGTCCGCCATCCATGCCATGTAAAAATACTTTATATAAAGCAATAATAATAGGAAATTGTATTAAAAGAGGAAGACATCCAGACATCGGATTAACTTTATGCTGTTTGTATAAAGCCATTATTTCCTTAACTTGCTCCTCTTTATTATCTTTATATTTTTTTTGCAACTCTTTTATTTTTGGCTGTATTTCAGTCATCGCTTTCTGCGATTGAATAGCTTTTTTTGAAAGTGGAGCAAAAATCAACTTTATTAAAACAGTCAAAATAATAATTGCTATTCCTAAATCATGCCCAGGAACAACATTGTAAATCAAAATCAACCCATTAAATAATGGGCGGTAAAGAAATGTATTAAAAAACGAAATAAATAAGCTCATAATTTAACTCAATAATAATCCTGACTTTTTAAATAAATCTAATAAATTTTCTTTGATTTCTGTGTATTTTTTTTCGATAATTTCAGGCCTTACCATAACCACTACATCAAATCCAAATTTAATTCTTTTTTGAATTATTTGCACTGTATTTTCTAATCTACGCTTTATCCTATTTCTATCAACAGCTTTTTTAGATATTTTCAAGCCAACTATAAATCCAAATCTGCTTATTTCTAAATCATTCTTTAATATTTTTAAGCTAATAAATCTTCCTTGATAATATTTACCCTTATCAAAAACTTTTTTAAAATCTGTTTTTTTCTTTAATTTATATTTTCTTGGCAACATAAAAAGCCCTAAACGGTTAATTTCTTTCTTCCCTTCCTGCGTCTCTTAGAAAGCACTCTCTGGCCAAACTTTGTTGACATTCTCTTCAAAAAACCATGGGTTCTTTTTCTTTTTTTCTTCTTTGGATTATATGTAAACGACATGTTATTAGGATATCATTTTGTCTATGTTTAGTCAAACAAAATCAAAAAACTATATAATTTTATTATGTAACTAAATTCTTTTTTTTGAATTAAATTTTATTAGGATACCTTGCGTATTTTGTCAATATAAATCCTTGCAAGACAAACAATCATTAAAAAATCAAATATCTATCAACAATTCATCCACAAGTTATCCACACGACTTAATATAATTGAGAAATTTTGGGAGTTTTCCACAAATATGCTATACTTAATTTTATATGGACTTAAATAATCTTTGGCAAAATGTATTAGGAGAAATTGAGTTAACTGTATCTAAGGCTAATTTTATAACTTGGTTTAAAAATACAAACATTCATTCTAAAAAAGACGGCGTAATTACAATTAGCGCTCCAAATGGATTTACAAAAGAATGGCTAGAAAATAAATATAAAAAATTTATACTGAAAATATTGAGAGATAATTATCCAGAAGTTAAAGATGTTCAATTTGTAATCGGAGGAATAAAAATAAATCCGAAACCGCCAATACAACAACCTCCAAAAAAAGAAAAACCTGATTTTTTGGAAGACCAGCTTAATTTTAATGAATTTAATGTAAATAAAGAAACTAATTTAAATCCAAAATATACTTTTGATAATTTTATTGTAGGAGGTTTTAATGAACTCGCTCAAGCAGCTGGAAAAGCTATTGTTAAACATTTAGGAACTTTGTATAATCCATTATTTCTTTATGGTGGAGTTGGATTAGGTAAGACTCACCTTATGCAAGCTATTGGAAATGAAATAGCAAAAAAATATCCATCAAAAAAAATAAAATATTTAAGTTCTGAAAAATATGGCAGTGAATTAGTTAACGCTATTTCTAAAAGAGGAATGGAACCTTTTAAAAAGAAATACAAAGATGTTGATGTGTTGATTATTGACGATATACAATTTATTGCTGGAAAGGAAAAAACACAAGAAGAATTTTTTCATACATTTAACGCTTTACACCAATTAAATAAACAAATTATTATCAGTTCTGATAGACACCCTAAGTCAATTGCTACACTTGAAGAGCGCTTGCGTTCCAGATTTGAAGGGGGTATGATAGCGGATATTAGTTTTCCGGATATAGAAACCAGATTAGCAATTATTAAAACTAAAGTAAAAGAGAAAAATTTTGACGTATCAGATGATATTTTAAATTATCTAGCTACACATATACAAAGAAATATTAGAGAATTAGAAGGAGCTCTTAATAGGATTATTGCTTATGCGCAATTAAATGAAATAACTCCAACAATAGAAAGAACGTCAAAAATGTTTTCGCAAATAGTTTCCAGTCCTAAAAAAATAACAACATTCAAAAAAATAGTAGAATCAGTAGCAGAATTTTATGATATTGACGTTAATGATTTAATTAATAGATCTAGAAAAAAAGAAATTGTTCACCCAAGACAGATAACAATGTTTTTAGTTAGACAAGAGTTAAATAGATCATATCCTTTTATTGGACAAAAATTAGGAGGAAGAGATCATACAACAGTGATGTACGCATGCCAAAAAATAAATAAAGAAGTTCAAATTAACGAATCAATACACAGAGATATTAATTTAATTAAAGAAAGAATATATGCATAACATGGTAATAAAAAGCTAATGATATGTGGATAATATTATTAAGAAGTTATAAAGTTAAAAACCTATCAAGAAACTGTTAAGAGATTATAAAGAGATTATCAACATATTATTAAATAGAATCATTAATACTATATTCAAAAATACCACCTTTCCACAGTTTTTACTCTCTTAATAATAA
>JBHPFQ010000031.1:0-4039 GCA_042571625.1 Patescibacteria group bacterium
TAGATAATGGCATAGAGATAGAAAAAGTTAAGATAATAAAGAAAAAATTAGTAGGTAAAATATTTGTTCTGACAGGAGAATTAAAATCTCTTACTCGCGATGAAGCAAAAAATAAAATAAGAAATTTAGGAGGGGATATTTCTAGTTCTGTTTCTAAGAATACAAATTATGTAGTGGTTGGTGAAAATCCTGGTTTAAAATATAATAAGGCGGAAAAATTAAAAATTAAAATTGTAAACGAAAAAAAGTTTTTAGAATTAATAAAATAATGGGATTAAGTTCTATTCTTAAAAAAATATTTTTGACTGTTGTTATTCTTGCAGTTTCTATTTTTTTATGGAGATTGTTTGGATTCTTAGGAATCTTCATTTTTATTTTATATTTTGTTCTTGCAGCGATTATTCTTTGCAGAGGGGAGAAAACTTCTATCCCTTTATTTAACGAGTTTATTAGAAATCATTATTTTAACGCGACTTTTAATATGGCAAGAATTGATAATGATAGATCTAAAGAGGGATCCAATTTGAAAAAACAGATTAACTTTTTTATAAACAAGCTAAGATTTAAGATTTTTTATTATGCTGTTCTTATTTTTAACAATCACAAGCAAAGTTTCGAGATATTAAGAGAGGAATTACAAAAGAAGCATAAAAAAAATATCAGTATAACAACTGAAAATAATGGAATTGAGCAAATAGTTAATATAGATAATTTGGTTGATAAGATTAAAAAGGGGCAAATTCAAGAAAGCGATAGGAAATTGATTAATCTTCTTATGGATAAATTATATGAATTGCATGTCCAAAAAAGAAAGAAAATAGCTACTTTTTCTCTGACCGGAATAATTATTATAATAGTGGCTACTACTATTAGTAATTTATTACTTTCTTTAATCTTGCCGATTATTTTGAAAACAAAATAAATTATCCACAGCTTTGATTGTTAATAATTTGAAAATATTGTAAAATAAGATTGGAAGTATTTAACTAATAATATTTATATCTATGGTAAAAAAATTAACTATATTAACAGCAGTAACAATGGTTTGCGTTTGCGCTCTTTGTTTAATTTATCAGAATAATTCTATTAAAGAAGCGAATAATGCTTTAGAAACATACGCTCAAGAGAATATAGTAAATGGTCATATAACTCGCACTTATGAAATGCTGATTAAAAAGTCATCAACAGGCGTTGGATCTGGAGCTTATGAAGCAGGAGATATTATAATGATAAAGCCAGAAGGATATAATTGGTCTTCTAGCGAGAGAAACAATTTTTACATTGTTAAAGTTAGATTAATCAGACAACAGACAAGAATATTAGACGATCCAAAAGTAAAAATAACAGATATGACAGATAAAGATGGTAATTATATTACAGAAACAGAATTTAGAAGAAAATATAAAGTTGGGAATGTGAGATATTTGAATAACGGAGATTTTATTACAATGGATGATATTATTGTTAAATAGATAGGCGAAATATTTTAATATTCAGTAATTAATACAGCTTTGATTAATATCAGAGCTGTATCTTGTTATTGGGCGAATAATAAGATATTATTATATTATGAGATTAACTAGAAAACAAGTTGAACATACGGCCAAATTAGCTCGGCTTGGATTTGCTGAAAAAGAAGTAAAAAAGTTCCAAAAAGATCTTTCAGCTGTTTTGGATTTTATTGAAAAATTAAGTGAAATTAAAACAGATAAAATTGAACCGACCGCTCATATAACAGGCTTAGAAAATGTTATTCGTGCTGATAAAGGCGTTGCTATTAGTAATAGCAAAAAAAAGAAATTATTGGATTTAGCGTCAGAAAAAAAAGAAGATTATATAAAAGTGAAAAGTATTTTATGAATTTAAATAAATTAACCATTGCCAAAGCGCATAAAGGATTTGTTAAGAAAGAGTTTTCTGCTGTTGAATTAACGCAAGAAACTTTAAAACAGATTGAAAAAAAAGATAAAGAAATTAATGCTTATTTAAAAGTATGTAATAATTCAGCTTTGGAAAGCGCTAAGAAAATTGATGAGAAAATACAAGCAGGCGAAGAAATTAGTTTATTATCTGGCATTCCTATTGCTGTTAAGGATAATATTTTAGTTTGCGATGTAAAATGTTCTGCTGGTTCTAAAATTTTAGAAAATTATATTGCTCCATATAGCGCTACTGTTATAAAAAAATTAAAAAAAGCAGGAGCAGTAATAATTGGGAAAACAAATATGGATGAATTTGGCATGGGTTCATCAACAGAAAATTCAGCTTTTGGTTCTGTTAAAAATCCGCGAGATTTGGAAAGAGTTTCCGGAGGATCTTCTGGTGGTTCTGCCGCGGCCGTGGCTTCAGGCGAATGTATTGCTGCTCTTGGTTCTGATACTGGCGGATCAATACGCCAACCATGTTCGTTTTGCGGAGTTGTTGGTTTAAAACCTACTTATGGTATAGTTTCACGCTATGGTTTAATAGCTTACGCGTCTTCTTTAGATCAGATTGGGCCGATAGCTAAAACATCAGAAGACGTTGGAATTATTTTGGATGTAATACAGGGGAAAGATAAAAAGGATTCTACGAGTGTTGTTATTGATGAGCGTAATAATTTAATGGATAATATAAAAAATATCAAAATCGGCGTTCCGGAAGAATATTTTGTTCAAGGGATTGACGCAGAAGTTGAGAAAAAAGTTGATAATGCAATTAATAAATTTGAAAAAGCAGGAGCTAAAATAGTAAAGGTAAGCTTGCCTCATACTCAATATGCTTTAGCGTGTTATTATATTATAAGTACTGCTGAGGCATCATCAAATTTGGCGCGCTATGATGGAATTAAATATGGCTTAAGCAAGAAAGTAAAAGGACTTTTGCAGGGATATTTAGAAACAAGACAACATGGATTTGGAGACGAGGTAAGACGGAGAATTATGCTTGGAACGTATGTTTTATCAGCTGGATATTATGATGCTTATTATGTAAAAGCGCAGAAAGTTCGGACTTTAATTAAGAATGATTTTCTTAAAGCGTTTAAAAAAGTTGATGTTTTAATGGCTCCAACCAGTCCAACAACAGCTTTTAAAATTGGAGAGAAAATAAACAATCCAGTATCAATGTATCTTTCTGATATTTATACGATTTCTGTTAATTTGGCTGGATTGCCAGCAATTTCTATTCCGTGTGGTTTGGCTGATAGATTGCCTGTTGGTTTGCAGATTATAGGAAATCAGTTTGATGATAAAAAAATAATTAATATCGCTCAAATATATGAGAACAACTTTTCTTAATTTTTATGATGAGTTTATAGTTAGATGGCCTATCATTTTGCAAAGATGGGAACAAAATACTTTACCATTTAGGATCATCTCTGGGATTATTTCTATAATTCTTTTTGCTATAATTATTTATTTAATTGTTCTTATTAGAGATGATATTAAGGCGTCTCTTGAAATGGTAGTTGACAGCGTTGATGTTCCAGATGCTCCCAAGAAAAAGATAATTAAAATGTGGGAAGATGTCGTGGATAAATTAGAAAATGAGGATGAGAATAGTTATAAAATGGCAATTATTGAAGCTGATAAACTTTTTGATGATTTACTAAAAAGAATAGGATATAAAGGGGATAATATGAGTGATCGTTTAAAACAAATTACTCCTTCACATATGGCGAATATTCATCAGGTTTGGGCCGCGCATAAAGTTCGTAATAGAATTGCACACGAACCTAATTTTCATTTAACTCATGAAGATGCTATTAGCGCAGTAAAAGCATATGAACGAGCTTTTGAGGATTTGGAATTATTGTAAATATATCTTGTGTTACGTAGCAGTGTAAGTAGCAAAATAAAAATAGAGTCCTCGTGGAGTATTCCACGAGGACTCTATTTTTATTTTGCGTGGCTTGCGGGACGATTTCAGAACTCTTGATTGGGTGGAGATAAGGGATGGTTTGGGGGAGTTTGGGGTTGAGGTGGTGAATATACAGAATAGTAAAAAGCTTTACAAAAATAGCAAAGTATGATATAAATGAAAATTAGGTTCGTGTGCA
>JBHPFQ010000032.1:0-3970 GCA_042571625.1 Patescibacteria group bacterium
TGATGGTATAGATGACGAATCTGCAATTAATTCTCTTTCAGGGACAATAAGAAGTGATGCAAGTAATTTACTAATTTCGTTTAATACTTCTGATGCTTTCGACGGCACCATCGACGAAGTCCGTATCCTTTCGGTCGCCCGCACGGACGCAGATATTCTGACAGAGTATAATAATCAAAGCAATCCATCCACGTTCTTGGCTTTTGGGACGGAGGAAGCGGGAGCTGCTTGCCCAGAAACATGCTATTCTAATCCATGTAATCTTTATATAGATTGCATATCCTTAGCGGAAAGTTGCGTTGAAGGTCTTTATTGTTGTTCAGGAACCTGCGATACAGACACAGAAGATCCATCAATCCCTCAAAATCTATCATCATCACCATCAACTACTAGAATATATTTAACATGGGATGCATCAACAGATAATGTAGGAGTAGCAGGATATAAGATATATAGGGATTCAATAGAAATAGATGATATACCTTCATCTGGACAACCAACAGAATCATATTTAGATGGAGGATTAACTCCAGATACAACGTATGGTTATAATGTTTCTGCTTATGACGCAGCAGATAACGAATCAGCTCAATCAGATTTAGAAATAGTAACAACATTAACAGAAGGAGCGGATACTACTCCTCCAGATAGAGATAATAGTTCTCCAACAGGAATATTGTCATCAGGAACAACTCAAACAACATTATCTTTAACAACAGATGAAAATTCTACTTGCAAATATGATACTTCTTCAGGAGTATCTTATGATTCAATGTCTAATACTTTTTCCACGACCGGAACAATGAATCATTCGGAAACAATCACAGGATTAATAGATGGAGGTTCTTATACTTACTATGTTAGATGTGAAGATGAATCAAACAATCAAAATCCAGATGATTATCCAATAAGTTTTTCCGTGGCTCTTCAAGGAAACGTTATTAATGCTGCCACGTGCGAACAAGTAGATGTGCAGGCGGCGATAGATTCTGCGAATAATGGTGATACTGTGATGGTGCCGGCGGGGACGTGTACGTGGACAACGGAAGTAATTGTGACTAAACCATTGAGTATTATAGGGTCTGGCTCTGACATAAACGGTACAAAATTAATAGCATCTGGCACAATGTCTTATGGATTTTTTTATGTAAACGGGTTCACTTCAACTGAACTTATGAGAATTAGTGGATTCTATTTTGATATGATTGATTGGACGCCTCAGTATGCAATTAGAATATTAACAAATATAGAGATAGATAATTTACGCATAGACCATAACATTTTTAATCAAAGCGGTATCGCACAAATCTGGGTAGGTGGTTCTAAGGGGGTTATCGATAATAATTATTTCTATAATAGCAATAAGTCAATTTCATTCACAGCAGGAAGTATGGCTCAAGCTAATGCATCATGGGATTCAATGGATGCAGGAACCGCAGATGCTTTATTCATAGAAGATAACCATTTTATAGATGATGCTAATTATTCAGCTGCATACGGTAACGAAAAAATAGGCACTTATAATGGAGGAAAGCTTGTTATTCGTTATAACACTTTTAATTCTGAAGATTATCCACTTGCCACAACATTTAGTGCAATAATGACACATGGTAGCGCTGCTGGCGGTGTATCTGGTGGTTATTGGCAAATAGGGACAGGAGCAAGAAGAGGACAATCTGTAGTAGAAATTTATGAAAATATAATGTATGGGAAAAGGATAGATTGCCTAGCCTCTGTTAGAGGATCGTCAAATCTTATATATAATAACACTCATACAGATTCATATGGTGGCAATGCTCTAATTACATTAGACGAAGAAGAGCATTGGCAAGATAATAATTGGGATCCTTGGAGAGAAGTTTGGCCTGCGGAAGATCAAGTCCACAATACTTTTATTTGGGGGAATACGATTGATGGTTTAGTACAAGATTCTTCTGATATTATTGTTTACCACACAAATGATTCTTGTGTCAGTAGTGATAATCCATATAACTGTTGTACGGGATTGGATATAGGAACATGTAATTTTATAGTAGAAAACAGAGACTACTTTCTCCATGAACCACAAGATTCTGGAGGTAGAGAAATATTTACAGGAGAAAATGGCGCTTCAGGTAGTTACCCAACAGACGGAATTACATATCCAACACTTGGAACTATGATTTTTGAGCCAGATGGACCAAACGCCTATTATGGCTACACCCCCTATACCTACCCCCACCCTCTCCGCAACGAAGCTTCTCCGGTTTCCGATTGCGCTACCCTCGGCGGAACCTGCTGTATTTCCGGAGACACTTGCGAAGGAGGAACATACACAAATTCATCAGACTGCGGAAATCTATGTTGCACAGGCGGAACATGCGAGACTCCTCAGCCAGATACAGAAGATCCAACAATTCCACAGAATCTATCAGCAACAGTTTTATCTCCAACTCAAATAGATCTATTATGGGACGCGTCAACAGATAACGTAGGAGTAACAGGATATAGAATATATAGAGATACAATAGAAATAGATACAACAGTAAATACAATATATTCAGATACAGGATTAACTCCAAGTACAACATATACATATACAGTTTCCGCGTATGATGCAGCAAGCAATGAATCAGATCAATCAAGACCTGATCAAGTAACAACGCCTTCTTCAGATACAATCCCTCCGACCGGCTCAATCATTATAGATAGTGATAACGAATACACAACATCGCAAGATGTAATATTAACCCTATCAGCAGCAGATCCTTCCGGAGTAACACAAATGGTAATATCAGACACAAATACATTCAATGTCTCTCTGGCTGAAGCATATCTTACATCAAAATTATGGACTCTTCCAATTGGGGACGGAGTAAAGAATGTTTATGCGTGGTTTAAGGATACCGTAGGAAACTGGAATACAACCTCATATTCAGATTCAATTGAATTAGACACAGTAGGTCCTACAATAACAAACATTATTCAAGGAGCTCCAACCACAGATTCAATAACAATAACTTGGGATACAGCAGTAGAACAATCAACATCAAGAATAGAATACGGATTAAATACTTCATATGGACTTATTGAAGAAGATCTAACATTAACAAACTCTCATTCAATAACATTAACAAACTTATCAGCAGGAACAATATATCAATATAAAATCGTATCAACAGACGAAGCAGGAAATCCAGATGAATCAGTAAACAGAACATTCACAACATCTCCTCTTCCAGATAATATCGCTCCGGCAGCAATATCTCCATTTGAGTCTCCAAACCAGACACAAACATCAGTAGTCATAAACTGGATAGCTCCAGGAGATGATGGAGACACAGGAACAGCCGCAGAATACGATTTAAGAATATCAGAAGCATCAATATTAGATACATCAACTCCAGCTCAAAAACAAGCTTGGTGGGATCAAGCAACTCCAGTCCCAGGATTAGAAAGTCCTTTAATAGCTGGAAGTTTCCAAGAATATGAAATAACAGGATTAGAACCAGCAACAATATATTACATAGCAATCAAAACAAGAGATGAAATGAATAACTGGTCTAATATATCTGATATAGCAGAAGCAATAACTCAGGGAGAACTATTAGCATTATTAGACGCAGATCCTAATTCAGGAACAATTCCTTTAACATCATCTATTAATGTAGATGTATCAGGACCAATTACTGGAAGTATAAATTATACATTCTATTGTAATAGGAATGATGATGGAACAGACATAACAGAACCTTACGATCATAAGTTAGATAATACAGATTTAGAATCATATTCATATAATTGTACATACTCAACAGCTGGAACATATCATCCAAAAGTAATCGTGGAAAGAGGAATAAAAATAACAACCAACGGAGATACTATTATCGCGTCTAATCCCTCAACTCCAGAAGATCCTGTTACTCCTCCTGTTGTAAGCGGAGGCGGAGGTGGCGGAGGTTCTTACACAGATTCAATTCCTCCACAGCAA
>JBHPFQ010000033.1:0-3278 GCA_042571625.1 Patescibacteria group bacterium
AATATATGCTTTTATTAATTAATATGATTAGAAGTAAATACTATGATTAATTTTGATTAAAAAATATGAATTTTTTGAACATTGCTTATAAGCGCGCGAGTTTTTTTAAAAAAGTTCTTGAAGCTCGCATTACTGGTAAATTATGTCCTTTAGTGGTTACTTTTTCTATGACTTCAAGATGTAATTTTAGATGCAAATATTGTTATGGAGATTATGAAAGTAGAAAAAATAAAGAGATTACTATTGATGAAGTTTTAGATTTAGTGAATGAGATGTCAGATATGGGCATGCGATACTTGCAATTGAGCGGAGGCGAGCCATTGATGTTCCCTGGCATTGAGAAGGTGGTTGATTTAGCTAATCAAAGGGGAGTTTGTTTAGGAATTAATACTAACGGTTCGCTTATTCCTGAAAAATTAGAAGTTGTAAAAAAGATACAGACTGTTTGTGTGAGTCTTGATGGATATGAAGAGGTTAACGATTCTAATCGTGGAGTTGGTTCTTATAGAAAAATTATGGATGGCATTAAAGCTGCTAAATCTATTGGAACTAGAGTTCATATTTATGCAACTATGAGTAAAAACAATATTCATGCGTTAGATTGGTTGATGGAGTTTTGTAAAAAAAATAATATTTATTCAGAGTTTGGTTTTTTAGTTAATCGTTCTCTTAAAAATGATAATGATTATCAAGGGATTGATTTGGATACTGAGACATTTAGAAAATCTCAAGCTAGATTAGTTGAATATAAGAAAAATGGTTACCCTATTCTTTTTTCAAAGCAGGTTTTAGAACGAATTCAAAATTGGCCTGATTTTTCAAAGAAAATGTGGTTTGATACTCCTCCTTCTTTTGATTACATTCCTTGCTCTCAAGGTCGTTTAATGGTGTTTATTGACTGCGATGGGAAGGTTTACCCCTGCATCCAGATGATTGGGAAATTTGATGCTCTTGATTTTCGTAAGGACGGTTTTTCGAAGGCTTTTACCCATTGTCAATCTCATACTTGCAAGGCATGTTATTTAATGTGTGTAAACGATTTTAATTTGCTCTTTGCTATGAATTCTGGAGTAATCATGAATAATATTTTAATTACTCTTAAAGAATCTATTTTTAGTTGAGCGTAATTAATACATAGATGAATATGGGCATTGATAAGCCAAAATTAAATAATCAGTTAAAACTGTCGGTTGTTATTCCTGTTTATAATGAAAAAGAAGTTTTGCCCGTAATTTTTACTAGAGTGCGATCTGTATTAAATTTATTGAATTTAGATTACGAGGTTATTTTTGTTAATGATGGATCGAATGATGATTCTTCAGAAATTTTGAAAAACTTTTATTCAACTGATAATCGTTTTAAAATGATTTCTTTTTCTCGTAATTTTGGTCATCAAATTGCAGTTTCGGCTGGTTTAAATTTTGTTAAAGGTGATATAGTAGTTGTTATGGATGCTGATTTGCAGGATCCGCCAGAAGTAATCCCTGATTTAATAGAAAAATGGAAGCAAGATTATCAGGTTGTTTATGCTATACGAAAGAGAAGAAAAGAAAATATTTTAAAAAAAATAGCTTATAGGGTTTATTATCAATTGCTTCATAGATTGGCAGATATTAATATTCCCTTGGATACTGGGGATTTTTGTTTGATGGACTGTAAGGTGGTGAATCTAATTAATTCTTTGCCTGAAAGAACTAGATTTATAAGAGGACTTCGCAGTTGGGTAGGATTTAAACAAATCGGAGTAGAGTATGAGAGAGATAAGAGATTTGCCGGGAAGCCTAAATATACCATCAGAAAACTTTTTTCCTTAGCGTTAGATGGATTAATATCTTTTTCTGAGGCACCTTTAAAAATAGTTATAGTTATGGGATTTATTATTTCTGGTTTGAGTTTAATTTATACTATTTATGCAGTACTAAGTAGAATATTTGTTGATGTTTCTAAACAAATACCAGGGTGGGCAACTATTGTAGTAGCAGTTATGTTTTTAGGAGGAGTACAATTGATAATCATAGGTTTGATAGGAGAGTATATAACCAGAATTTTTAATGAAGTAAAATGTCGTCCATTGTATATATTAAATGAAAAAATTGGCTTTGATGATAAAAATGATTATTAGAAATATTGATAAAAAGTGGTGGAAGATGCTAATTTTTAGCGCACTTCCGTTTTTAATTGTTTTGAGTCCAATTTTATTTTTTGGAAAAGTTTTTTTGAATAGCGATCTAATTACTTCTGTTTATCCTAACTATTATTTTTATCAGAACTCATTAGCTAATGGAATGAGCATTTTTTGGAATTCTAGTAATTTTTCTGGATTTCCTATTTTTATTGGTTCGATGGGATTTTTGTCTCCAATATTTTATATTTTTTTTAGATTGCTTCCTTTTTTTGTCGCATATAATTTATTTATTTTTATTTGTTTAACATTTACTCTTTTTTTTACATGGAAACTTCTTATTGAATTTGGTCTTTCGGTTTTTGCTAGTTTTGCAGGAGGATTAGTTTATGTGTTTAGCCAGTGGCAGTATATTTCTAGTATACCTATTGTTAGTTCCTTATTAATTTTACCATTATTATTTTTAATTATTTGGAGATTAAAAGAAGAAGGAGGTAGTTCGTCAATTTTTTTCGGCAGTTTATTAATCGGGGCAGGATGGTTAACAATGCATTTTAATTGGTTGGTAATGATTTTATCAGTTGGATTTTTATTTTCTTTATTTTTGGGATGGTCTAATTCTAAGAAATGGATAGTTTTTTTTAAATTTTTATTAAGTTGTATATTCGGAACTATCATCGGATTATTTATTATTGTGCCTCTTTTAAAATATAGCGATTTGTCTGTTAGGTCGATGGGGTTGTCGTATAAGGAATCAATTGAAGGTATGCTTGGTCTTGGTGATTTTATGCGTTATTTTTTGCCATATTTTAAATTTTCGATTTTTAATATAGCTGTTTCTCCTACTCAGCTTTATTTAGGATCTTTACCGTTGTTTTTTTTGATTTCTTCGTTCAGATTAAAGTCATCATTAGTAAGATTTTTTATTTTTTTATTTTCTTTATGTCTTTTAATATCTATTGGTTATTCTCCTTTTTTTTGGGTTATGAGGCAATTTCCAATTTTTAATTCTTTTAGAGGTCCTCATAGGTGGATGTTTATTGGATCTTTTGCTGCGGCGATTTTAACTAGTTTTGGTATTAATTATTTTTTTGACTTTAGCGGAGATAAATACAAAAAAATACTTTTAAGGGTATTGAAATGGATAGGTTGGTTC
>JBHPFQ010000034.1:0-3235 GCA_042571625.1 Patescibacteria group bacterium
AAATACTCCGGCTGGCATAGATAGATATTTACTTTTTATGTCTCAAAAATATAATTTCTTTAATAATCTTTTCTCTATTAAATCTTTTTTTAACCATTTGTTGCCCTTCCATTCCCATTTTTTTAGCTATTTCTGGATTGTTCAATAAATAAACAATCTTTTTGGCCAATGCTTCGCTATTTCCAATTGGAACCAAGAATCCATTCTCTCCTTCAACAACAATATCTTTAGAGCCAGTAGTAGCCGTAGCCACAACTGGAAGGCCACATACCATTGCCTCAACTAAAACTTTACCGAAACTTTCATTGCAAGAAGAAGAAACATAAATATCAGAAGCATGATAATAATTAGTTAATTCTTTTTGCTCTATTTTATAAGTTGAGCTTAAAATTATATTATTAAATTTTATATTATCACTTAATCGTAAATTAGCACCAACTTGCCAGAAAGCTATTTTACCGTATTTTTCACAAACTAAATCTATCGCCTTAAAAAGAGTTTTATAATCCTTAGCCCAAGGATCCCGCAAGCCAACATTTATAATCGTCTTGCAATTCTCATGAATTTTTTTTTGCTCTTTAACTCTATCATAATCATAATTCTCAAATTTTACTAAATCAACAGGAGTAGGAATAATTCTAATTTTATCTTTATTAATTCCTGCTCTAATTAATTTTTCCTTAATGCCTGAACTAACTACGCGAATTCCATCAGCTTTTTTAATTAAGAATTTGCTTAAAATTAATAATAGTCCATTATACCAAAATAGATGCCACCATTTCTTTGGTTTGCTTAACCAATATTTATTTTCCCAAAAATCACCGTGAAAATGAATTAATAATGGAATATTAAATTTTTTCTTTATTAACCAACCAATCAAACTAGTCAAGAAGGGATCTTGAGCAACAATTAAATCAAACTCATTTAAATTCTTAATTATTTTAAAAGCATCAAAAACATAATTCAACTTAGTTAAAGAATTAGTTGGATGTATAATTAAATGATCGCCAGTTCTCTCATTGAAATTCCTTTTAGAAAAAACAATAATATCTATACAACCAGCATGCTTCGCATATTCTAAATGACGGCTCAAAGCATCTCCGCTTTCAGTAGTTAACAAAGTTCTATCTGTGCTAATCATTAAAATCTTCATGTTTTTGCTATTAATCTTTTAGCTAATTTAAATTCTATTGGCCATTTAAAAAACTTAAATTCCCATCTTATTTGACAAACTAAAATAAATATCAATTTTAATAGTTTATTTGACTTAACAGTAGATCCTAGAGCACTTCTAACACTATGAGCACCAAAACGTACATAAGCTTCTAAAGATTCAACCAAATCAACATCTTTAATCCACGGAAAATTACTTAAAGAAAGATAATTTAATTCATCTTTTACCAATCTTGCCAATTTATTCAATTCTTTAGGCATTGACCAGCCGCTAGATAAGCATTCATCATATAGAATTGAACCAGGATAAGGCCTAAATGGCTGGGGACCTAAAATTTGAACGCTAGTACTTAAATTAACTAATTCATCTATAAGATGAATAGTCTTTAAAATATCTTCTCTCTTTTCTCCTGGCAATCCAACCATAAAAGAATATTGAGGAATAATTTGATATTTTAATGTCTTTTTAGCTGAATTAATAATTTGATCTGGAGTAATACCTTTATTTATATGGTTCAAAACTCTTAACGATCCAGATTCCCCACCAAAAGATAATAAGTAACAACCAGATTTTTTCAAAAGGAATAAAAATTCATCATCAATTCGTCCTTCTCTAATATAATCAGCTCGAATAGTTGTTTCCCATTGGATATCAAATTTCCTATCAATAATTCCCTGAACAATATTTTTAGCCCTATCTATATCAACAAAGAAATCTTCATCCCAAAATCTAAATGGTTTATTCTTAAAATAAGAAAGCTTCAACATGTTTTCCAAATCGTCCAGAACGTTATCTACTGAATACGACCGCCAATGATTTCTAGTTATAGAATTAATACAAAAAGAACACTTATGAGGACATCCCCTACTAGTATATGCTGGGACTAAAGTAATTTCCTGTAAAATTTCCTCCGACATTAATGACCAATTTAACGAACAAAATTCTTCAGAAGGCAAAAAATCTCTATTTTTATTAACCACAACCTCATTATCGCCCTTAAAAGCAATTCCTAAAACATTATCTAAATTTCTTTTATTGTTAAAAACATCAACTAATTCTAATAATGTTTTTTCTCCTTCTCCAAGAACAGCCACGTCAATTAACGAATGACCTGCTGTTTGTTTAGGAAACAAGGTAGCGTGAGCTCCGCCCCAAATAATTGGCATTTCAGAATTAAAGCTCTTGATTGCTTCAGATATTTTAAGAGCTGAATCAACTTGCATTATCGTTACCGATAATCCAATTAAACATATGCCACCTTTTATCAATTCTTTCTTAATTAAATCTTTTGAATTCTTCTGCCTAATACAATCAATTATTTTAACCTCTATCCCATGTTTATCAAGATACGACGCTAAACACAAAAGCCCCATATTAATACTTGTCTGGTATTTAGCTTTACTTATATTAAATGGTGGATTTATTAATAAAACTTTAGACATCCTATTATTCTTAGTTAGAACCAAGAAGGTAAAAACGTTTTATCTAAAATATTTGGCCGTTTATCTTTCTTGGCTAGAATCCAGATATTAGCTCCAAATCTCTGAAGTAATGACTCGAAAATTTTATTTAAATAATTTGGTTTTGTCCTAATATAGCCAGAAAAATCAACTATCTTATAACCAGCCATTTTTAGCAAATAAGATATGTCCTCTTTATTAAACGCATAGAAATGTTCTGGACTTTCATGAGTTTTGAAAATTGAAGGTTTAGGAATCTGAATTATTAG
The DNA here is from genome assembly GCA_042571625.1 of Patescibacteria group bacterium. Lineage (GTDB taxonomy): Bacteria > Patescibacteriota > Minisyncoccia > Portnoybacterales > UBA2143 > JBHPFQ01. The sequence goes on from JBHPFQ010000034.1 coordinate 2,904, forward strand.
ATAACTCTCATTGTCGAGATATTTTCTAATTTTAAATAAAAATCTAAAAGGACTTACCATATGAACTAAAAAATCCGTACACCATACTAAATCAAATCTGCCATTAATCACAGGTAACTCATCCTCCACATTTGCTCTGATAATATTTAGCCCCAAGCTACTTCCAAAATCCGCTATATGATTATTAATTTCTATACCAACAGAATCCTGATTAAAATGAATTAAATTATGCCCTGGACCACAACCAATATCTAAAATTCTAAAATAATCTTTAATATTAAATTTATTATAAATATAAATATGATTATCTCTGGATTACCTCCTATGTTAGT
>JBHPFQ010000035.1:0-3204 GCA_042571625.1 Patescibacteria group bacterium
ATATTATAGGAACAGCGGGAGCGTATGTTGCTGCGATGGTATCAGGTGCGTTAGTTCTTTTCGCTCCAGCCGGTTTAGGAGCTAGAGAGGGGGTATTGGTTTTAATTTTGAGATTTTATTTTCCTATCAGTATAGCTATTTTACTTTCATTTTTAGCTAGAATTTGGGTTAGCTTAACAGAATTAATTTTATTATTTAGTATTTATTTATATTCTAAATTTTGTAAAATTTATGAAGTTAATTATTAATATTCCAGCTTATAACGAGGAAAAAACGATTGTTGAGGTTATTAAAAATATTCCTTCGCGGATTGAAGGGATTGATAATATTGAAATAGTTGTAGTTGACGATGGTTCTATCGATAATACCGTTAAAAGAGTCCAATCGGAAACAAATGGATTAGTTATTTCTCATGGGCAAAATAAGGGAGTGGGCGTTGCTTTTCATACAGGCGTTGATTATGCCTTGAAGCATAGAGCTGATATATTAGTTAATATAGATGCTGATAGTCAGTTTAATCCTTTGGATGTTGCTAAAATAATTCAACCAATTTTAGATAATCAAGCAGATTTTATTACGGGTTCTCGTTTTATAAATAAGCAGTTTATTCCAGGAATGCCAGGGATAAAATTATGGGGGAATAAAAAAGTGGCTGGGCTAATAAGTCGATTAATTAATAAAAAGTTTTATGATGTTTCCTGTGGCTTTCGTGCTTTTAATAAAGAGGCATTATTAAATCTTAATTTATTCGGTCAATTTACTTATACTCAAGAAGTTTTTTTAGATTTAAGTTTTAAAGGGTTAAGAATAAAAGAAGTTCCGATTAATGTTAGATATTTTGTTAATAGGCAGTCAAGAGTTTATAAAGGGGCTTTTCATTATGCAATTAATATTTTAAAGATTATCTTGAAAACTATGCGTGATTATCGTCCTTTGAAATTTTTTGGTACTATTGGTTTTGTTGTATTCTTATCGGGTTTATTTTTCGATTTTTTTATAATAATATTTTTTATTCAGACTGGAGCTTTTACACCTCATAAATGGGTTGGATTTATGGGTATTTTTTTAAATATTATTGGTCTAATTATTTTAGTACTGGCTTTAGTGATTGATATGTTATATAGGGTTAGAATGAATCAGGAAAAAATACTTTATTATCAAAAGAAAAAGTTTTATTCGAGCAAATTATGAGCAGTGATAATGATATTATAAAATATAAGAGCAAAAATTTAATATCTCAAATATTAATACGATCTTTTCAGAAGAGCATTGTTGATGTTCTTTTAGAATTAGATTATCAATCTTTGCATGAAGTCGGTTGTGGACAAGGATATAATATGAAATTGTTAACATCGATTAAACCAGTTGATTGTAGCGGTTCTGATATTTCAGAAGAAGCTTTATTATTGGCGAAAAAAAATAATCCAGAAGTTAAATTTCTAAGAACATCTATTTATAATTTGCCATTTGCTGATAATAATTTTGATTTAGTTGTTGCTAGTGAAGTTTTGGAACATTTAGATAATCCTCAAAATGGACTTTTGGAAATTAAAAGAATAACAAAAAAATATTGTTTATTGACTGTTCCTAATGAGCCTATTTGGAGAATTCTTAATATTCTAAGAGGTAAATATTTAAAAGATTATGGCAATCCGTCAACTCATGTTAATCATTGGTCTAAAAAAACATTTATTAATTTGGTTAATCAATATTTTAAAATAAAAAAAGTTAAAATTTCTTTACCATGGATGATTGTTTTGGCTTGCAAGTAAATGAATTATAATATTAAGAAAAAAATTAAAATAGTTTTAATTAATCCTCCTTTTCAACTTAAAGAACGATATGGAAAAAGATTATGTAGATTTGGAGCGAACTCTGAACCGTTAGGTCTGGCCTATTTAGCGGCTAACTTAGAAAAATATAATTATCGAGTTTCCATTATTGATAGTCCCGTTTTAGGATTTGATATTTTTGAAATAATAAGGCAGATTAAGAAAATTAAACCCGATTTAATTGGTTTTACTATGTTGACTCCAATGTATGAGATAGTAAAAGAATTGGCTGATAATATTAAGTTAGAATTACCAAAATGTAAAATTATTGTTGGCGGAGCTCATGCAACCGCATTACCTAAAGAAACATTAGAAGATATTAAATCAGTTGATTACGTTTGCATTGGAGAAGGCGAAAATACAATTGTTGATTTAGCGGATTGTTTATCAAATAAAATTCATATTAATATATCTCGAGTTGATGGTTTAGTTTACAGAGATGAGAATAAAGAGTTAATTTTTAATAAATCAAGACAATTTGAGGAAGATTTAGATAAGTTTCCTCCTCCAGCAAGACATCTTTTACCAATGAAAAAATATAAATTAACTGTGTCTAGAGTAAACGGCGCAGATTATTGTCCTACCTTAATATTGGCCAGGGGATGTCCTTTTGATTGTTCTTTTTGTTCTCATCCTTTTGGTAGAAGTTTTAGACGACATTCAGTAGAAAGGATTATTAAAGAATTGATTAATTTAATAAATAATTATAATATTAATCAAGTAAATTTTGAAGCTGATACTTTAACTATTGATAGAGATTTTCTATTGTCTTTGTGCAAAGAATTAATTAAAAGAGGAATTAGTAAAAAAATTCAATGGACTTGCGAAAGCAGAGTAGATACTATTGACGAAGAGTTATTAATGGCAATGAAAGAAGCTGGGTGTTGGCAAATTAGTTATGGAATTGAGAGTGGTGTTCAAAAATTATTAGATTTAATTAATAAAGGCGTTACTCTTGCCAGGGTAGAAGAGGTAGTTTCTATAACTAAAAAGATAGGAATTACTATTAGAGGATTTTTTATCTTGGGGTTACCCACAGAAACAATTGAAGAGAGCTGGCAAACAATAAAATTTGCGAAAAAATTAGATCCTTTATGGGCGCAATTTACAATTGCAATACCTTATCCCGGCACAAATTTATTTAATCGATTAAAAGAGAAAAATCAAATTAAGCATTTTAATTGGTCTGGCTATAATACTTGGGGTGGATGGGCAAATAAAAAATTACCTTTTATTCCGCAAGGAAGAGACGAAAAAGAAATTATGAAATTACAAAAACAGGCATTAGTTAATTTCTATCTTAGACCAAAAGTTTTTTTTAGATTTAGTCAATTTAATAAATTCTTCTAAAATTTTGAACCCATTATTTTGA
>JBHPFQ010000036.1:0-2300 GCA_042571625.1 Patescibacteria group bacterium
AGTACAATTATATATATAATCTAAATATCTTGCGTCAATTCCAACAGAATTTGCACTCAATGGAATATTATATATAATAGTATTCCAAGTATTTCTTGTTAGATTATTACCAGAGCGAATTCCAAATTCATAATAAGATGCATTACCGTGACCTTTCAAAATACAATTTGATATATCAGATCTATCACCAGCAACAAATGAGCCATTTGCAAAAGTAATAGGGTCTTGGCTATTACTGCTAGCTGATGTTATTTCTATTTGCAATCCATCAATACGAGTATTTCCTTCTCTTATGTCTAGAGCCTTAGTATTAGATAATACTAATCTATATGCGGTACTCTTGCCTCCATCTCCTGTATATATTCCATTATGTCTGGCCGTAGCTGTTGTATAAACTTTGATATAATGAGTTGCATCGGTTGTCCAACCGTCTATTGTTACTGCGGTTGTATCAGCCGATGACCACGAGCCGTCGATTTGGGCGATGGCGATTGTATCCGCGCAAACAAGGTCTCCGACTTCGCACGCTCCAAAATCAATTCCTCCGTAGTTTGCTTCCCACGCAGACAAAGAAGTGAAACAATTCGTGTAGCCGGCGCAATCTTGTCTTACCAATCCTATTGTTTCCGTCGTCTGCGCCCGCGTCTCCCTTATCGCCATAGGAAACAAGAAGAACGTTATTATAGATAGTGAGATTAAAAACTTTTTTAACACAATTCTAATTTTCAATTTCTAATTTCTAATTTTCATTAAATTTATAATTCTTTAATTTCTAAACTTTTATAATAATTTCAAATTTCAAAATCAAAATGTCAAATCAAATCCAAAGCTTAAATATCAAATTATTTCCTAAGAATAGAAGAAAATATCAAAGCAAGCTCGTGAGCTTCTTTCCATAGTTTTCTGCATTCTTGAGATTTATCTGGATTAGATTTTGCAATCATTCTTAGCCAATGCATTGTTTCTTTTGATTCTTTTTTAACAATAGCTATTTTATGGCGAAAATCTTTTTTAGATTCTGCTGCATCAGCTTCCATATAGTTAGCTCCAATACTTGTTCCAGATCTTACTATTTGGCTTATAAGGGGATAATCAATCGCATTGCGAGAAATAGATTTTGTAAAGATAATAATTTCTTCTCCAAATTTAGCAGTTCGTTCTTCAAGATCATAGTTTTTTTTGACATTTGGATTTTGACATTGATTTGGCATTTGGACTTTGGTTTTTGATATTTGCTATGTTATTGACTTTTGTTTTCTGATTTTCTCCTTTTATTCTACAATACTTTCTTGTTTTACTAAACTTATGTTATCCACATCCGCAAACAAACAAAACTATGTTAAAATGTAATTGTGAAAAGCAGAAACAATCTGTTTAAAAAAAAGATTTTAATATTTTCGTTGATATCTATTCTTATAACAATAGGAATTTTTGTATTTTCAACAAAAAAAGCAAAAGCAGCCACAGAATTTGTTTCATCTATTCAACAATCAGGAGGAGATTATTCAACCTTAAGTTCGTGGGAAGCAGCTGCACAATCAGATATATCTGCAACTTCAACAGCTGTATATTCTGGAACAAAAACAGGAACATTATCACAAGGAGATACATTAGAATTATTTAGAGGAGGAACATATCAAAATGCCACATCTACGTTTATCGCAGATACTTCCGCAGGACAATTATTAGTATCAAACATATATCCATTAGCCACATCTACATTACAAGCAAATGATCAATGGAGATTGGCTTCTTCCACGGATAATATGTGGACAGTGACTGGTTCTGGAACTGACTTAGGAGATAGACCAATTGTTGTCGCCCAAATCGACGGTTCGTGGACAGCCGCAGATACAACCGCAGTAACAATAGACGGTTGGACAACCGATGCAAATCATTATATCAAAGTTTATACAACAGCCACGGCCAGACATAATGGAATATATACGGGGGATGGAGGGAAAAGTACTGCGTATAGATTAGCGGTGGCTAATGCCCAAGGGATAGTATATAGAGAAGCGCATGTTCGTATTGATGGATTACAAATAGAAATAACATCGGCCAGTGGCGATGCCCAAGGCCCTATCTATTCTGGAGGAACATTTGTTGCTGGCGATAGGCTTGATGTATCAAATTGTATTTTAAAGGGTCATGGCAATACTGATTATTATGAAGCTGGAATTGATTCTGCTAATAATATAACCAGATATACTTGGAATACTATTATATATAATATTTCACTTAATGCAAATTCTGTTGGAATTGACGCAAGATATTTAGATTATATATATAATTGTACT
>JBHPFQ010000037.1:0-2178 GCA_042571625.1 Patescibacteria group bacterium
CACCGCTTGACTTTACTGACGATATTGACGGCGATACACGTTCAGGAACGTGGGACGTGGGTGCGGATGAAGAAGGAAGTGTAGCTCAAACTTGCGTAGACGCAGGAGGATCATGTTGTATATTAGGACAATTCTGCATAGGAGGAACTTTTACAGATTCATCCGATTGTGGAAGTTTATGTTGTATAGGAGGAACATGCGAATCAGATACGGAACCACCAACAATCCCAGCTAATCTATCAGCCACGGCTATATCCACGACTCAGATAGATCTATTATGGGATGAGTCAACAGATAACATAGGAGTAGAAGGATATAAGATATATAGGGATACAATAGAAATAGATGATATTGTATCATCAGGAAGTCCAACAGAATCATATTCAGACACAGGATTAAATCCAGATACAACATACACATATAATGTTTCTGCGTATGACGCGGAAAGCAACGAATCAAATCAATCAACGAGTGATTTTGCAACAACATTAACCGAAGGAGCAGATACTACTCCTCCATATAGAGATGATGGTTTTCCAATAGGAATATTATCATCAGGAACAACTCAAACAACATTATCTTTAACAACAGATGAAAATTCTACTTGCAAATATGATACTTCTTCAGGAGTATCTTATGATTCAATGTCTAATACTTTTTTCACGACCGGAACAATGAATCATTCAGAAACAATCACAGGATTAACTGATGGAGGTTCTTATACTTACTATGTTAGATGCCAAGACGAATCAAACAATCAAAATCCAGATGATTATTCAATAAGTTTTTCTGTGGCTCTTCAAGGAAACGTTATTAATGCTGCCACGTGCGAACAAGTAGATGTGCAAGCAGCGGTGAATTTGGCAGTAAGTGGAGACACTGTGATGGTACCGGCGGGTGAATGTACATGGAATATCGGAATAACAGTATTAAATAATATAAGCATTGTCGGCGCTGGTGTTGGCAGTACAATGATTACTAGCGGTGGATCGACTTTGATTGATTATAATAATACCAGTCCATCAGCATCGGAGACGTTTGAAATATCTGATATGACGTTAGATATGAATAATTATGGATCTACTGCCATTACTTTCATACATAATAGTAATTCGGTTATGCAAAGATTAAAAATACATGATCTTGTTATTGATAACTGTGGTTCTCTTGCGTTTTATTTTATTCGGTTATATAAAGGTATTATCTACAATAACATAATAACTACCAACGGACAATTGCAGCAGAATGTAGGTGGTGGTGACGGCGGTTTGGCTGCTTGGAATGCGATACAAAAATGCTCTGGTAGTCCATTAAGTTGTTCTCATGATAATGGAGACAATCTTTACTTTGAGGATAACACAATGGATATTGGAAATACTAATATACAATCAGGTGGGGCGGGGTTTTCTTGGACTTTTAGGTATAACGATATTACTTATCATTCGGTATCTCCAGCAATAGAATGGCATGGTAATTATCCTTCGCCTAATAATAGATGTAGTTCAATGGATATGGCTGTTTATGGTAATAACTGGTCACCAGGGTCAGGAGCAGGAGATCCATATATGCAACCTCGCGGTGGAATTGGATTGATATTCTATAATTACGCCGATGATTCTGGGAGTAATGCGCTAATGGTTAATTTTAGAGAAGAAAATGATCTTGGCGATGCGGCTGGCGCGTGCTCTGCTGATACAAATCCTCAACCGCAAAATATATACGATACATATGTCTGGGTTAATGAAAAAAGTACTGGGTTAACGTATGCGTTTTCCGAAACTGATACTTTCAACCAGCTAACAGAGAATACTGATTATTTCATAATGCAATCTGGAGTATTCGATGGCACAGGTGATGCAACTGCTGGCGGTGGAGTCGGTTGTGGAACACTTGCTGAAATGAGTACTATAAATCCAGGATTAGGACAACACATTGGAGTCGGATTTTGGGCTACTGATCAAAGTTGTACAGATCTTACAAACTTAGTAGGATCAAATCCAACAACTCCAATATCTGGAACTTTATATAAATGGTCTGGGGTTGATTGGCAACCCTACTACACCCCCTACACCTATCCTCATCCTCTCCGAAACGAAGCTCCTCCGGTTTCTGACTGCGCCACTCTCGGCGGAACCTGCTGTATTTCCGGAGACACTTGCGAAGGAGGAACTTACACAA